>JACFNR010000021.1:34354-42420 GCA_019454765.1 Trueperaceae bacterium
CGGCCTCACCAAGGTGTCGACGACCACCCCGTTCGTCTGGCGGCGCACGGAGCCGCTGCCGCCATGAGAGACGCTCTCCTCGGGGTCGCCGCCCCCGACTTCGTGCTTCGCGGTGCCGCTCCCGGGCCGAGCGCGTAGAATCGACCGTGGCCGACCCAGCCGATCTCCTCACCCGCAACCGCGACTGGGCCGCCGAAATGGTGGCCGGCGACCCCGACTTCTTCCGGCGCCTGGAGGCGCAGCAGGCGCCCAGGTACCTGTGGATCGGCTGCTCCGACTCGCGCGTCAGCGCCAACGTGATCTCGGGTCTAGCCCCCGGCGAGGTGTTCGTGCACCGCAACGTCGGCAACGTGATGGCCAACGCCGACCTCAACGCGCTGACCGTGCTCGACTTCGCCGTGTCGGTCCTCAAGGTGGAGCACGTGATCGTGGTGGGGCATTACGGCTGCGGCGGCGTGGCGGCCGCGCTCGACGGCAAGGGGCACGGCCTGCTCGACAACTGGTTGCGGCACGTCAAGGACGTGGCCGCCAAGCACGCCCGCACGCTCGATGCCCTGCCCGCGGGCGCGCGCGCCGATCGCCTGGCCGAGCTCAACGCCATCGAGCAGGCGCGCAACGTGTGCCACACGAGCATCGTGCAGGAGGCGTGGGCGGGCGGCCACCCGCTCACCGTGCGCGCCTGGATCTACGCCCTCCACGACGGCATCCTGCGGGACCTACGCTTCCTGGTGAGGGGTCAGGCCGACCTGCAGCCCGCCTACCGGCTCTCGTTGGGGGAGGATGGCTGACCACCGGGTCCCTGCCGGGATCAGGCGGCCAGGCGCTCGACCTGGCGGATGTACGTCCAGCGGGTGAGCAGGTAGAAGGCGCCCTGCACGAGCGCGAAGAGCGCCAACACCGTGGCCGTGTACCCGCCCACGGGGAGCGCCAGGAGGTTGCCGAACGCCTTCAGGGCGAAGGCGGCGTGGAGGGCGCCTAGCGCGAACGGCAGGAAGAAGATGGTCGCGACCTGCCAGGTCACCAACCGGCCTGTCTCGATCGGGGTCACGCCGATGCGCCTCAGGCGCCACAGGGTGCGACCGTCCTCCGGCAGCTCGGTGAACAGCTTGAAGTAGATGAGGCTGCCGGCGCCTATGAAGAAGAGCAGCGACACGAACAGGCCCACGAACAGCGACAGCCCCAGGGTGCTGCGGGCGGCGCGGCCGGCGAGCTCGCGTCCGCTCACGACGCCTCCCTCGATCTCGCTCGGCTCGAGCAGCGCCACGTCGTCCACCAGGCCGGCCACGCCGGGGCCCGCCCGCCGCCAGTCCCACAACCACAGCTCCCGTGCGGCCATGCCCCGCTCGAGGGGCGCGAGGCGGGCGAGGTCGGCCGCGTCGACGAGGTACCACTCGTCGAGCGCTAGGAAGGGTACCGACAACGTTCCGACGGGGTCGACGGGCCGCCCCGCCACCGAGCCGCCGTCCGTGTCCCACTCGCCCCTGTTTGCAGCGCTCGTCGCACGCGGCGCGAGGACCAGCGTGGCCGCGCCCTGCTCGCTCGCCGGCGCGGCGCGCCCGAGCCTGTCGAGCAGGTCGCGGTAGGCCTCGGTGGCCACGAGCGTGACGTGCCGCTCGCGGCCATCGACCAGGGCGGTCCCGGACACGAGTTCGAGCTGCGCCCGTGACGCGGGGACGACGGCGTGCCGCGCGAGGAGCGCCTCCACCTCGTCCGGGTCGACCCCTCCGGCCACGCTGCCGCCGTCCGCCGCCCCGCCGCGCTCCGGCCCGACGACGCTCAACGCCTGCGGGAAGCGCTCGTGTATCGACCGTTCTATCTGGCGGCTGAAGATGTGGAACGTGCCCGCTCCGGCCAGCACCACGGCGCTCAGGCTCGCGATCGTCGCCATGAGGCGCGCGTTGTCGCGGACCTTGTAGACGAGCTGCGACACGGCCAGCATCCGCGGTCCGCTAAGGTACCAGCGCTCCCGCCGCTGCAGGCGCCTCAAGAAGACGACGCTCCCGTGCCCGAGCAACAGGTACGTGCCGACGACCACCGCCGCGACCACCGGCAGGAAGGCGACGACCACGGCCGACCCCTGCGCCGACGCCGCCACCACGTAGCCGCCCGCGATCAGCGCTGCACCGACGAACGCCAGCGCCGCCGAAGCGCGCGGCGCGGCGCGTTCGCTCCGCGCGCCGACCAACAAGGCCTTCACGCTGCGCCTCCCGACGCGTAGCGTCGCCGCGAGCGTCACCAGCTGGAACAGCACCAGGAAGACGAGCGCCGTCAGCAGCACCGCGCCCGGAACCACGAGGAAGCGGATCGGCGCCCCCATGCCGAGCACCCTGGCGATCGCCATCAGGAACAGCCTCGATAGCAGGAGCCCGAGCCCGATGCCGACCAGCGTGGCCAGTCCGGAGAGCACCGTGCTCTCGAGCCAGATCAGCCGCCGCAGCTGGCCACCGGTGGTCCCCAGCAGGGACAGCAGGCCGAACTCGCCGCTCCGGGCCCTCAAGAACGCGCCGCTCGAGTACAGGACGAAGAAGAACGCGAACAGGCCGACCAGCACCTCACACACGAGGAGGACGGTGCGGCTGGCGTTCCCGCCGTAGATGTCGCCGTTCATCACGTCCGGGTGGAGGATGAACTGCGCGTACACGAAGAAGAGGGTCACGGAGAAGACGCAACTGAGGAAGTAGGCGGCGTAGCGCAGGCCGCTGGCCCGCACGTTGTTAAAGGCGAGCTGCCGGAACGTCACGCGGGTCACCTCCCAGCACGCTCAGGTTGTCGATCACCTGTTGGAAGAACGCCTGTCGCTGCCCCGCCCGGCGCAGTTCGCTGTGGGGCCTGCCGTCCTTGATGAAGACGACGCGCCTGCAGAAGCTCGCGGCGAACGGGTCGTGCGTGACCATCAAGATGGTGACCCCGCGCTCCTCGTTCAGTCGCCTCAGCAGTTCCATCACCGCGAAGGCGGCCCGCGAGTCGAGGTTGCCGGTCAGCTCGTCGGCGAGGATGACGTCCGGACGCGAGACGAGGGCGCGCGCGATGGCCGTGCGCTGTTGTTGACCGCCGGAGATCTCGTGCGTGCGCCTATCGAGCAGGTCCTCGATGCCGAGGAGCGCCGCCACGTCCGCCAGGCGGGCGCGCATGTCCGCGAGGGGCACCCGGTCGAGGACCAGGGGCAGGAGGATGTTCTCCCGCACCGACAACGACTCGAGCAGGTTGTAGTCCTGGAACACGAAGCCGAGGCGGTGGCGCCGGAAGCGGGCCAGGTCCGTCGGGTTCATGCCGGCGGGGTCAACCCCGCCGATCCGCACCGCGCCGGAGCTGGGCGTGTCGATGGTGGCGAGGAGGTTCAGGAGCGTCGACTTGCCGCTGCCGGAGGGGCCCATGACGCCGACGAACTCGCCGGCGACCACCCTCAGGTCGAACGCATCCAGTGCCACGTGCGCGGCGCCGGCGGCGCTCGAGCGGTAGACCTTGGTCAGCTTGGCCGCCTCGAGGACGACTTCGGTGGGGGCGCCGGGCTCGTAAGCGGCGCGCGGGGAGGGTCGTGCTTCGGTCATCATGCCCAGAGGGTAGTGGCGGGGCCGGCGCCCGTGCCAGCGGCAAGCCTTACAGCGGCGCCCCAAGCTTACGCCGCTGTAAGGTGCGCCGCGGCTCACCCACCGAACAGCCCCGCGGTGGCGAACGTCACCGTGAAGGTCGTGCCGGCGCCACGTTCCGACTCGACCGCCAGCCGGTGACCCAGCTCGGCGCACACGCGCGCCGCCAGGTAGAGGCCCATGCCCGTAGAGGCGCTGCGCACGCGGCCGTTGGCGCCCGTGAAGTAGCGCTCGAACACGCGCGGCAGGTCCTCCGGCGGGATGCCGAGCCCCTCGTCCTCCACGCTCAGGCGCGCGGAGCCGCCGGACGCGTCGACGACCACCCCGACGCGCGAACCGGCCTCGCTATACTTGATGGCGTTCCCCAGGAGCTGCCGCAGCACGAACCCGAGCCACTTCGGATCGGTCTCGACCGTCACCGGCGCCTCGGGCGCGACCAGGCCGGGGAACACGCCGCTCCGCAACCAGCTACCCTTCAACTCGTTCACGGCCCGCCGCGCGACCTCGGTGAGGTCCACCGCGGCCGGCCTCAGGTCGAGGTCGAAGCGCTCCAGGCGCGCGCTCGTCAGCATCAGGTCGAGGCCGTGCGCGAGCTCCGCCACCTCCTCCTCCACGCTGTCCCACGCGCCAGGGTCGTGGCGCCCCTCGCGCGCCGTCAGCCCCAGCACCGTGACGGGCGTCTTCAACTGATGAACCCACAGGTCGAGGAAGGCGCGGTGCTCGGCCGCGGCGCTGCGCAGGGCCTGCGTCTCCTCCGCGCCCTCCCGGGTCACGTCCTCGACCAGCCGCACGAGCGCCCGCTGCTCCCGCGTCCGGCCGGGCGGGAGCGGCGCGGACCGGCCGCCGCGCGCCGCCGCCCGTCCGCCGCGGAGGAGCCGCAGGCGGACCTCGCGCCTGAAGGGCGCCTGGAGAGCGTAGTCGAGCGTCAGCAGCGCCACCGCGAAGACGCCCGCCAGGAGCACGATGTAGCCGGCGGTGCCGGGACCGAGCCGCGCCACCGACAGGTGGACGACGAGGAGCAGGAAGAGCGTCCCCAGCGCGAAGCCCAGGATCAGCACCAGCCTGTCGGCCAGGTAGTCGAGGAGCGTCACGCTGCGACCTCCAGGCGGTACCCCTCGCCGCGCACGGTGCGCACGGCGTCACCCAACCCCAGCTCGGCCAGGCGCCGCCGCAGGCGGTTGACGTTCACGGTGAGCGTGTTGTCGTCCACGAACTCCGCGTCGTCCCACAGGGCGGCGAGGAGCGCCCGGCGCTCCACGACCGCGCCGCCCGCGCGGATCAGCGCCGCCAGCAGGAGCCCCTCCTTGCGGGTCAGCTCGACGCGCCCCCCGCCGAAAGTCGCCACCAACCGCTCCGGGTCGAAGGCGAGCCCGCCCGCCTCCAGGCCGGCCTCGGGGGGCGGGGCGGCGCTGTACTCGCCGACCGACCGGCGCAGGGCCGCCCTTACCTTGGCCGTCACGACGTCGAGGTCGAACGGCTTCACCACGAAGTCGTCGGCGCCGTTCTCCATGGCGAGGACCTGATCCATGCCGCTCGAGCGCGCCGAGACGAAGATGATCGGCGCGGTCGTCACGCTGCGGAACTGCCGGCACCAGTAGAAGCCGTCGAAGTACGGGAGGTTCACGTCGAGCAGCACCAGGTGCGGGTCGACCTCGACGAGTTCCGCCTTGAGGTCGTCGAAGCGCGCGGCGCGGCGCGCGTCGAGACCGTAACGGGCCAGGTGCGCCGCGACGATGGCGGCGACCTTGGGCTCGTCCTCCACGATGAAGACGCGGTGCGCCACGGCTACCCTCCCCGCCGGCCCGGCCACGCCCCGGGTCACCCGAGGGCGGCAGGCCGGCCGCAGGGGCTATCCTACGTGGCGGTGACCGACAAGACCGCACCCCACGACCCGCACGACACCCCCACGGCAGACAGCGTCGCCGCGATCGAGCGCAACCTGGCCGGCGTAAGGGCGCGCATCGCGGCGGCCTGCGCGCGAGTCGGGCGCAGGCCCGACGAGGTGCGGCTCCTCCCCGTCAGCAAGACGGTGCCCGAGGAACGGATCCGCATGGCGTACGCGGCGGGCTGCCGCTACCTCGGCGAGAACAAGGTGCAGGAGGCCCTGCGCAAGCACGAGGCTCTGGACGACCTGCCCGACCTGCGCTGGTCCATAATCGGCCACCTGCAGACGAACAAGGCGCGCTACGTCGCGCGCTTCGCGAGCGAGTTCCAGGCGCTGGACGGGTTGCGCGCCGCGGAGGCGCTGGAGCGCCGCCTCGAGGTCGAGGACCGCACGCTCGACGTGTTCGTGCAGGTCAACAGCTCGGGCGAGGAGAGCAAGTTCGGACTCCGGCCCGACGAGGTGGGGGCCTTCGTGCGCGAGCTGCCCAACTTCCCGCGCCTGCGCGTGAAGGGCCTCATGACGTTGGCGCTCTTCTCGGCCGACGAGGCGCGCGTCAGGCGCTGCTTCGTGCTCATGCGCGAGCTGCGGGACGCACTCAGGCAGGACGCGCCGGACGGCGTGCGGCTCGACGAGCTCTCGATGGGCATGTCGGGCGACTTCGAGACGGCCGTCGAGGAGGGCGCCACGGTCGTGAGGGTCGGTCAATCCATCTTCGGCGCCCGAGCCTTGCCCGACTCCTACTACTGGCCCGGCCAGGGCGCCTAGATGAGACCGGCCGATCTCGCGCCGCTCCCGGTGGACGTCGTGTCGGTGCAGTCGCACGTCTGCTACGGCTGCGTCGGCAACAGCGTGGCGGTGCCCACGCTCCAGGCCCTGGGGTTGAACGTCGTGCCCGTCCCGACCGTGTACCTGAGCAACGTGCCGCAGTACGACACGCTGAGCGGCGGGGCGATACCGCAGGAGTGGTTCGAGGGGTTCCTGGCGGACGTCGAGCGTCGGGGGGCCCTCAGGCACGCCCGCGCCGTCCTCACCGGCTACCTGGGAACGCCACGGCAGGCGACCGCGTTGACCGCCTGGCTCGAGCGCATGGTAGCGGCGCGACCCGAACTCCTCGTGGTGGTCGACCCGGTCATGGGCGACCGCGACAGCGGCCTGTACGTGCACGCCGGCTTGCCCCAGGCCATGCCGGCCCTGGCCCGGCTCGCCACCGGCCTCACCCCGAACGCCTTCGAGCTGGAACGCCTCGTCGGTCGTCCCGTCACCACGGTGAGCGAGACCGTGGCGGCGGCGGGCGAGCTGCTAGGCGGGCGCACGCGTTGGGTGGTCGTCACGAGCGCCGCGCCGGCGGCCGCGCCCCCGGGCGAGACGATGGTGGTGATGGTCACGGCCGATTCGCACCAGGTCGTGACGCATGAGGTGGTTGCCTCGGCCGCCAAGGGCACGGGCGACCTGTTCTCCGCCGTCCTACTCCACGGGCTCCTGGCGGGCACGGACCTGGCGGCAGCGGTGGGGGCGGCGCACGAGCGCGTGGCCGCCGTGCTGGAGCGGACCAGTCGACTGGGGTGCGCGGAGCTCGTGCTGAGCTGAGGCGCGGCTCCGCAGGACGTGCTCATCGTCGACGGCTATAGTGTGCGCGGCACGCGGTCCAACCCGGCGCCTCGCGCCGCGACCCTGCCGGAACGGAGCGAGACCTGCCATGAGAACGTCGTTCCAGCGCCTCTTCATCCTCGCCGTCGCCGCCCTCCCCCTCGTGCTGGGCGCCTGCAGTGGACCCGCGCCGTCGCCCGAGGTCCAGGGCGAGTGGAGTTCCACCACGCTCCCGATGACGCTGACCGTCGACCGGAACTACCAGGTCGCCAACGGCGACTTCCACCTCGAGTGGGAGGGCGGGTTCCTCGACTACACGGTCACTAGCCGCGTGACGGGCAACACCCTCGAGGTGGACGCTCGAGCCGCCACCGCCGAGGGGTCGCTGACGTTCACGCTGCGGGCAAGCGTGGAGGGAAACACGATGACCGGCCGTTACTCCCTGGTGGGCGTCACCAGCGGCGGCAGCGAGTTCTTCCGCGCCGAAGGGTCCTTCTCGGCCACCCGGGTCGACTGACCCCGGCGCGCCGCGCGGCCGACCGCTCGCCCGGCCGGACTAGCCGCGCGGCGCGCCGGCCGGCGCCGGGTACTTCACGGCGTTCTTGACCATCTTGGCGCGCACGGCCGCCGCCACGTCTATCCCGAGCCGGTCGGCGAGCTCGAGCAGGTAGATCTGCACGTCGGCGACCTCGTCGGCCACGGCCGCGAGGCTGGCGGCGTCGAGCGCGTCCGACTCCTCGTTCGTCAGCCACTGGAAGTGCTCCAGTAGCTCGGCGACCTCGACGGACAGCGCCATCACGAGGTTCTTGGGAGCGTGGTGCCGTTCCCAGCCGCGGGCCCTGACGAATGACCTGAGGTCGGCTGTCAGTTGGGTGAGGTCGTCTGCCATGTCTGTACACGGTAACCGGCGCGGCAGCCGGCCGCAGGGCGCCGTCGACCCGCGCGCGGCCGGGCCGAAGCGCCGAAGGAGGGCGCACACACCATGCAGCTGAGCTTCGACCTCCCCT
>JACFNR010000022.1:0-6179 GCA_019454765.1 Trueperaceae bacterium
CGGCGCCCACTCCCGCGCGCCCTAGCGTTCCGACCGCATGGTCCACCAACAACGCCAGCATCGCCACGGGCACGGCGCCCTCGATGACCATCGCCAGGTTGCTGACGGCCAGCCCCGCGATGATGGGCACCCCGAGCCCGCCGGCGCCTATGAGTGGCGCCACCGTGGCCGTGCCGATGGTGTACACGGCGCTCACCCGCACCCCGGCGAGCATGACGGGCGCCGCCAGCGGCAGTTCCACGCGGAGGAGCCGCTGCCACGGACCCATCCCCATGCCGCGCGCCGCCTCGAGGGCGTCGGCGGGAACTCCCTCGAGGCCGACGATGGTGTTGCGCGCCACCGGGAGCAGGCCGTAGACGACCAGGGCTATCAGGGTGGGCTTCATGCCGAAACCGAACGCGGGGACGGCGAGGGCCAGCACGGCCACGGGCGGGAAGGTCTGCAGCACCGCCAGCACGTTGTTGGCGAGCGGTAGGAACTCGCGGCCGCCGGGGCGGGTGAGCCACACGCCGAGGGGCACGCCGATGGCGAGCACCACGCCCAGGCTGGCGGCCACGATCGTCACGTGCTGCACGGCCAGCTCCAGGAGCGTGGTGCGGCCATACAGGACGCGGCGCTGGTCGGGGAACAGGGCCGAGAGGGCTCGCTGCCACCACTCCTCCTGCGCGAAGAGCAGGAACGCGATGGCGATGAGGGCCAGCGCGGCGCCCAGTTGCCACCACGCCCGGCGCCGCGCGCCGGCCCTCAGGGTGGCGGCGCTCATCCGCCGTCACCCAACGCCACGATGTCGGCGAGGCGCAGCTCGCCCAGGTGCCGGCCCGCCTCGTCTACGACGGCGAGGCGGGAGGCGCCAAGCTGCAGGAGCTCGGCCAGCGCGGTGCGCAGGTCCGTCTCGGCGCCGACGCTGCCTTCGTAATCGTCCGCACGCCGGCTCGGTCGCAGCAGCTCGCTCACGCGCAGGCGCCCCAGGCGCTTCAGGGCGCGTAGCGGACCCACGAACTGCTGCACGAACTCGTTGGCGGGCGCGCTGAGGAGCTCCTGCGGGGGGGCGTACTGTTCCACGGCGCCGTCGCGCATGAGGCACACCCTGTCGGCGAGGCGCACCGCCTCGTCGAGGTCGTGCGTCACGAACACGACGGTCTTGCGGAGGCTGCGTTGCAGCTCCTGGAACTCGCCCTGCAGCCGGTCGCGCGTGAGGGGGTCGACGGCGCCGAACGGCTCGTCCATGAGCAGGATGGGCGGGTCGGCGGCCAGGGCGCGTGCCACGCCCACGCGCTGCTGCTCGCCGCCGGAGAGGTCGTGCGGGAAGCGCTCGGCGTACGTGTCCGGCTCGAGCCCGACCAGCGCGAGGAGCTCGCGGGCGCGCGCTCGGCGCCTGGCGCGGGGCCAGCCGAGGAGGCGCGGCACCACCTCCACGTTCTGCCCCACCGTCAGGTGCGGGAAGAGGCCGGTCGCCTGGATCACGTAGCCGATGCCGCGCCTGAGCGTCTCGGGTTCCTGGCTGGCGACGTCCGTGCCGTTGACGAGCACCCTGCCGGCCGTGGGCCGTTCCAGGCGGTTGATCATGCGCAAGGTGGTGGTCTTGCCGCAGCCCGACGGCCCGAGGAGCACCACGAGTTCGCCGCGCCGCACGGCGACGTTCAGGTCGTGCACGGCGGCGGTGTCGCCGTAGGCCTTGCTCACGTGCTCGAAGCGGATGGCCGCCTCCTGCTCGAGCGCTTCGGGCGCGTGGGCGGCGGGGTCAGCGGGCATGCGAACCGAGGCGGCGCAGGGGGCGCGGGGTGAGGAGGGCGCCGAGGGCGCGCAGGGCGGCGTCGGCAAGGAGGGCTAGGAGGATCACGGGCAGCGCGCCGAGGAGGACGAGGTCGGGGACCACCTGGTCGATGCCGCGCTGGATGAAGACCCCGAGCCCGCCCGCGCCTATCAGGAACGCCACGGTGGTGATGCCCACCACGAGCACGGCGGCGCCGCGCACGCCCGCCACCATGACGGGCAGCGCCAGCGGCAGCTCGACGCGAGTGAGCACCTGCCGTCCGCTCATGCCCATGCCGCGGCCGGCCTGCACGGCCGCCTCGGGCACGCCGCGCAGGCCCTCGTAGGCGTTCCTCACGATGGGCAGGAGCGAGTACAGCGTGAGGGCGATGAGGGCGGGCGCGGCCCCGATGCCGCGCACGCCGAGCGCGGCGAGCGGCTCGCCAAGCCGCGGCAGGCCAACCCCCACGGGGGCTCCGCCCAAGAGCGCCGAGGCGGCTCCGGCGACGATGGTGGCGAGGAGGGTGACCCACAGGAGCAGCGGCAGCGCCGCCACGACGACGACCAGCCAGCGCGCCGGACGCGGCAGGCGGGGGTAGGCCGCGAGCGGCAGCAGCAGGAGGCCGAGCAGGAGGGCTCCGCCGACGCTGAGCCCCTGCCCGAGCCGCGCCAGCAGCGGCAGCAGGAGCCCGAACAGGGCGAGCGACGGCACGGTCTGGAAGAACGCCACCGTGGGGAGCAGCCAGGCGGCCACGGCGGGGCGGCGGTGCGCCGCCACGGCGGCCGGCACGCCGATGGCGACGCCGAAGAGGAGGCTCGTGCCGCTGAGCGCCAGGTGGCGCCCGAGCTCGGCGCGGAAGTCGTTACCCTGCGCGGCCAGCTCGCGCGCCAGGCCGAGGTCGGCGAACTGACCGCCGGCCGCCAACCAGACGACGAACGCCGCCGTCAACGCGGCTGCGGGAGGCACGAGGTTGCGGCCCCTCGCGAGGCGCGTGGCGGCGAACCAGAGCACGTAGCAGGCCGCCAGCGCGAGCCAGAAGCCCGTGCCGAGCGACACGCGGGCGCTGCTCGGCTCGCCGAGCGCGAGGAGCCTTGCGCCCTCCGCCGCCGCGCGCACCACCAGGGCGGTGGCGACCGCGGCGGCCGGGACCGCCACGAGGCGCGCGGCGGCGCGCCACGGAGCGCTCGCTGCGGCCGCCAGCCACACGACCAGCAGCGGCCACCAGAGCGAGGCGTCGAGTTGCTGGAGGCCGGCGGCCTGCCCGACCACGAGGCGGTTGGGCTTCAGCACGAACCAGGGCAGCCACGCGGACGCCAGCCCGAGCGCCACGGCCAGCAGGAGCACGCCGCGACCCGCGAAGGGCGCGGTGGCGCGCCGCAGCGGCGCCGCGCGCGCCTCGCCATGCCGGCTTCCCACGGGCGCCTCCCCCATGCCGGTCGGCATCCCGCTCGCTACTGACCGCGGCTCACTTCAGGAACCCCGCTCGCACGAGGTAGTCGCGCGCCACGTCGGTCGGGTTCTCACCGTTGACTGCCACGCGGCCGTTGAGGTCTTGGAGCACGCTCGCGTCGAGCGTGGCGAACACCGGGTCGAGGATGCTCCCGAGTTGGGGGTAGGCGCGCGCCACCTCGCCGCGCACGGTGGGCGCGGGCTGGTAGATGGCGACGGCGCCCTTCGGGTCGCTCAGCGTCACGAGGCCGAGGGCGCTGATGGCGCCGTCCGTGCCGTAGGCCATGGCGGCGTTCACGCCGTCCGTCCCGTTGGCGGCGGCCGTCTCCGTCTGGGTGGTGTTGCCGCCGGCGAGCACCACGAGCTGATCGCCCTTCACCTCGAAGCCGTAGGTCCTCTCGAAGGCGGGCAGGGCGTCGTCCCTGTCTACGAACTCCTGGCTGGCGGCCAGCTTGAACGGCTTGCCGGCGTTGACGTAGGCGGCCAGGTCGGCGACGGTCGCGAGGCCGTTCGCCTCGGCGAGCTTCCTCGGGACGGCCAGCGCCCAGGTGTTGTTGGCGGGCGAGCGGCCGAGCCACACCACGTCGTTCTCCTCGGCGTCGAGGCGCTTGACGGCGTCGTAGAGCTCGCCGGCGCGCGTCGCGATGTCGGCCGGCAGGTCGGCGTCGGGGAAGAACGTGAGAGCCGTGCCCGTGTACTCGGGGTACATGTCGATCTCGCCCGCGAGCAGCGCCTGCCGGACCACCGAGGTGGTGCCGAAGCCGGAGCGGTCGACGACCTCGATGCCGTTCTCCTCGAGCATGAGGCGCATGATCTGCGCCAGGACGGAACCTTCGGTGTCGATCTTCGAGCCGATGGTGATGGCCTGTTGAGCGCCCCCCACCGCGAACCCGAGGAGAAGTGCCAGGACAACCGCAAGCTTCCTCATCGCGAGCCTCCTTCGGTGTGCGACCGGGAGTTCGCCGACGGTGCACACGTCAGAGTACCCGGAGGGTCTTCCCCGGCCGGTACCTACGGCACGCGCCTCGGGCGCCTCCGCCCGGCTCATCGCGCCGCCGCCTGGAGGCGCCGGTACGCGTCCGTGTCGACCACGGCGCCGTTCATCTCGGCCAGCTCGAGCACCGTCATGCCGTCGAGCGTCGCGTTGGGCTCGGCGCCGGCGTCGAGCAGGAGGATCACGCTCTCGGCCTCGCCGTACTGGGCCGCGGCCAAGAGCGGCGTCACGCCGAGTTCGCTGCGCGCGTTCACGTCGGCACCGGCCTCCACGAGGGCCGCGACGATCTCCGGCAACCAGGGCGCCGCCGCGATGAGGGGCGTCTCGCCGTTCAGGTTCCGGGCGTCGACCTCGGCGCCGGCGGCCAAGAGCGCCGTCACGCTCTCCGCCTCGCCGTACTGCGCGGCCCGGAGTAGCGCCGTGTCGCCGTCGTCGGTGCGGGCCTCCAGCTCGGCGCCCGCCTCGACGAGAAGCCGCACGCTGCCCGCCACGCCGCCGTCGGCGGCGAGGATGAGCGGTGTCCAACCGGCGGCGTCGCGCGCGTGCAGATCGGCGCCGGCCTCGAGCAGCGCGGCCACCACGTCGGGCGCGGTGCCGCCCGCGGCCGCCATGAGCGCGGTGCCGCCGGCGTGGTTCCGGGCGTTCACGTCCGCGCCGGCGGCCAGTAGCGCGCGCACGTTGGCGAGGCGGCCGCGGGTGGCGGCCGTCATCAGGGCCGTGGTGCCGTTGGGCAGGGTGGCGGCCAAGTCGGCGCCCGCCTCCAAGAGCGCCTCGACGTTGGCCGTGGGGCCCCAACCGGCCGCGACCATGAGGGGCGTGAAGCCGGGGCCGCCACCGCGCGCCTCCAGGTCGGCGCCGGCCTCGAGGGCGGCGCGGATGTCGGCGACGGTGCCCTCGGCGGCAAGCGAATGGATGTCCTGGCCGAACGCGCTGGCGAGGAGCGCCAGGCCGGCGACCAGCGCCAGGAAGGGTGAGCGTCTCGTTGGCATGGTGGTTGGCTCCCGTCGGATGTGCTCGGGTCGCGGTCGGCGACCGGCGGGACCGGACGGCGGTGTACCCACGCTGCGGCGCGCGGAACGTAGCCGCCCGACCTCGAGGCTGGTTGTGGGGAACGGAGGGTGGGGGGCGGGCAACGAGGTACGCCGGGTGGGGCCCGTCGGGTCGAGCCGGTCGAAGCCGGGCGCGCAACGCTCACGACGCCCACGGCGGGACCTCGCCGCCCACCCTACAACATGATTCGCGGCCGCCAGCCGGGCGTTTCGACCCTAGCCGCCCGGTCGACCTCGGGCGAACCATGGACGCGGCCCGTGGCGCCGCCGCGCGGGGGACGCTCGCCACACGGGCGGGCGGCAGTCCGCGCCGCGATCCGCGCCGGGCCGGGAGGCGCAATGAGGGTCCTCGTAGCGGTCGCCAGCAAGCATGGGGCAACGCGCGAGCTCGCCGCGGTGGTCGCAGACGAGCTCGGCGCCGCGGGCCACGCCGTCGACCTGTTGGAGGCGGGAGCGGTGGGTTCACTGGCCGGCTACGGCGCCGCCGTCCTCGGCAGCGCCCTCTACATGGGCGCGTGGTTGCCGGAGGCGCGGCGGCTGGTGGAGCGGCACCGCGCCGAGCTGGCGGCGCTGCCCCTATGGCTGTTCAGCAGTGGACCCCTCGGCGAGGAGGCACCGCAACCGGAGCCGGACGCGGCGGCGCTCCTGGCACCGTTCGCCGGCCTGCGCGTGCGCGGCCACGAGGTGTTCGCGGGACGCCTCGACCGGGCCCGCCTGGGCGTGGGTGAGAAGCTGGTCGCGCGCCTCGTCAAGGCCCCGGACGGCGATTTCAGAGACCTCGCGGCGGTGAGGACCTGGGCCAGCACCATCGCCGCGGACCTCGCCGCCTAGCTGCCGCGGGGGGCGCCGGGCGGGACGGTTGCCTCTGCCGCAGGCCAGGGCTGATGGTCTACCAATTCGGCGTGGGAACGAGGGGAGGACTCATGTTGAGAGC
>JACFNR010000022.1:6279-13655 GCA_019454765.1 Trueperaceae bacterium
GGCTGATGGTCTACCAATTCGGCGTGGGAACGAGGGGAGGACTCATGTTGAGAGCAGGCGAAGCACGACACGTGACGGTCGCGCCCGAACGGGTCGCCGCGGGCGCCGGCACGCACACCGCGCTCGACGCACGGCTGGTGTTCCTCCTACCCGTGGCGTTCGGGTTGCTGAGCGCCTGGTTCATGCCGCGCGGCCCCGTCACCACGGCGCACGCGCTGTGGAGCCTGGGGCTCTCCATGCTCGTCGGGCTGGCGCTGGGGTACCTGTCCGGGCAGCGTCACGCCCTGCTGCTCGGCCCGCTCGCGTACCTACTGGCGTTCGAGCTGGCGCGGCTCCCCGTGCGCGGTCCGACGGTCGACCTGCCCACGGGCGGCGTCTACGGCTTCATCGCGCTTGCCACGGGCCGGCTGTTCCCGGCGCTGCTCACCCTCGTCCCGCTCGTCGCGGGCGCCACCCTGGGGCTGGCGCAGGCGGCACGAACCGGCCGCGCGGCCCCCGGGGCGGTGGGAGCGCCCGGGGCGATCGTCGCCGCCGCCGTGACCGTCGGCCTTGCGGCGCTGGCGGTGGTCGTGGCGCGTCCGGCCTCGACGGCGGCGATCGTGGGTCCGGACGGCGGCGACGTGCCCGGGAGCGTGGCGGAGCTCAGTCGCGTCGTCATCGGCGGGCACGAGCAGGTCCTGCTGATCCGCGGTCGCGACACGACCAACCCGGTTCTCCTCTACCTGGCGGGCGGGCCGGGCGGCACGGACCTGGGCGCGATGCGCCGCGACACTTCGCTGGAGCAGGACTTCGTCGTCGTCACGTGGGAGCAGCGCGGCGCAGGCAAGTCGTACGCGGCGCTCGACCCGCTCGACACCTTCACCGTCGAGCAGTTCGTCGCCGACGCCACCGAGCTTGCCCAGCACTTGCGCGCCCGGTTCGGCGTGGAGAAGGTGTACCTGGTCGGCCAGTCGTGGGGCTCGACGCTGGGTGCGCTGGTGGTCCAGCGGCGCCCCGACCTCTTCCACGCCTTCGTGGGCGTCGGGCAGATGGTGAGCCAGAGCGCCACGGACAGGGCGTCCTGGGAGGACGCCGTGGCGTGGGCCGACGCGAACGGCCACGAGCGCCTCGCCGCGCAGCTGCGACGAAACGGCGCCCCGCCTTACGAGAACGTGCTCGCCTACGCGCCGCTGGTGGCGTCGGAGCACGACTGGAACGCCTACCCGGGCTTCGACGGCAGCAACGAGATGCCCGGCATCCTGCTCGTCCCCGAGTACACCTTCATGGACCGGATGAACGCGTTCCGGGGCTTCCTCGACTCAGCCGCCGCCCTCTACCCGCAGCTCAGGGACGTCGACTTCCGGCGCGACGTCACGCGCCTCGAGGTGCCTTACGTGATGGTGATGGGCGAGCACGAGACCCGCGGGCGCACCGAACCGGCGGCGGAGTGGTTCGCGGGGCTGGCGGCGCCGTCGAAGCGCGCCGTCGTGTTCGAGGGCGCGGGACACCGCGCCAACTTCGACCAGCCGGGCCGGTTCGCGGCGCTGATGCGCGAGGTGCGCGAACTCTTCCATTGAGGGCGGGCTCCCCGCCGCCCCGGGCGGGCCGCCGGGCCGCGCGAGCGCCTCAGCCGGGGCGGTGCGGTCGCCAGCCGAACTCGCGCCTCAGGGGGCGGTTCCAGCGGTTGGCGGCGAGATCGCCGTTCACGAGGGCGGTGCCGACGCAGTACTTGCTCATCTTCACGGGCCGCGCGCCCATGGCCCACAGCCGGCGGTCGAGCTCGGACCTGCCGCCGGCGCTCTTCGTCTCGACCAGCACCAGGTCGGGCCCACTCGCCGAGCGGTTGGGCCCGACGTAGCTCATCTCGACGTCGCACGTCAGGCGCGTGCCGGCCGCTGCGGCCAGGAGCGTCGTGCGCACGTAGTCGACGGTCAGGACGGGCCGCAGCTCCGGCGAGGGGGTGGCGCCCTGGGCGTCCAGGACGCCTGCCAGGAAGTCCCTGGCCTCGCGGTTGAGGGAGTAGAGCTCGTCGGCGCCGTACGGCATGCGGCGCTTGACCGTCTCGCCGCGCCCGCCCTTCACCTTCACCTCGAACGTCGCGAAGCCCGAGTCGAGGTAGTTGCGGGTCCGCACCTTGAAGCGCCGGCGCCGGCCCTGGCGGTGAGCGTGGTAGAGCGCCAGGTCGGGGGTGTCGAAGTAGACGGAGGAGTAGCGGAACTCCCGCACGCCGTCGACCTCCAGGACCCTGAGGTCGCTTCGCACGGCCGCGACGAAATCCGCGAACAGGCCTGGCGTCAAGAGGTACTTGCGGTCGACGCGCGTCTGGAGGTCGGCGGCGCCGACGACCTCCTCGAGGCTCACGCTCGGCAGGGTCGCGGCGGCGGCGCGCAGCGCGCCGACCCCCCTACCGGCCGTCCGCCCGCCCCCGGCTCGCATGGCGCCCCCCGCGCGCAGGGCGGCGCCCGCCGGCGGCGTCCTCACGGCGGGCACCAGCGGCATCACGACCGCGCCTCGAGTGCGCCAAGCGGGGTGCTCGCGCCGACGCCCACCTTCCGCCGCGGCGCGCAGGGCAGGCGGTAGCGGACGTCCACGACGGTCAGGTCGCGCACGAGGTCGAGCTGCATCGTGGCGGCGTGGAGCACCTGCGCGCCCAGCAGCTTCTCGAGGGCCTCCTCCAAGCGGGCGGCGTCGGGGTAGGCGGCGTCGAGGGTGATGGTCTGGCGGCGGGTGGTGGCCGCGAAGCGCGGGTGATCGACCACGTACATGACCGCCACGAGGACGCCCGACATGAGCGGCGCCAGCCACGCCGCACCGGGGTGCAGGCCGTTCACGAGGCCGAGGGCGAGGCACACGAAGTAGTAGGCGATCTCCTCCTGCGTGATGGCGTCGGAGCGCAAGCGGATGATCGACAGGATGCCGAAGAGGCCAAGGCCGAGGCCGAGGCCGGCGTCGCTGCCGGCCAGGAGCATCGTCACGGCGAGCACGCCCGTGTTGAGCGCCACGTAGGCCAGCACGAGGTCGCGCCGCGAGTGGCGCCTGAAGTAGAGCCCGTACGCCAGGATGGTTATGGCGACGAGGTCGGCGAGCAGCGCCGCGATCAGGTTGGTCATGGGTTCCCTCCCTCGACGAGGTCGCGCCGGCCGCTCCCACCGGCGGCGACGCCCCGTGTTGCGCACACCGTAGGCGGGTCGGCTGAAGCCAGGCTGAAGGTGGTGAGGGGTCACCCCGGCGCGGCGGCCGGGTCGCGGGCTCCGTCCCGGCGGCGTTGACGCCCCCAAGTAACCCGACTAGACTACTCAAGTATCCGGACACGGATGCCCGAGTTCGATGGTCACGGCGGGTAGCGCCCGGGTTCACGAGCTCGCCAGGCGCGGCCGCCCGAACACGCGGCCGCGACCGACTCGAGAAGGACGGGTGCGCGCCACTCCCATGAACGCCGCATACGCCAACCAGCGCGACCGGCTCACCGCCGTCGCCCCGCCGACCCCCACCGCCGGGGCGACGACCGCTGGCCTGACGTTCGAGTCGCTGTCGCTATCGCGGCGCGGCCTCCTCCTCCTCGACGCGCTCGACGCCACCGTCCCGCAGGGCCAGATCCTGGCCGTCATGGGGCGTTCCGGCGCAGGCAAGACCACCCTGCTGCGCACCATCGCCGGCCTGGCCGCCCCGACCGACGGCCGCGTGACCCGGCCCGGCGGCCGCGTGCCCGTCGTGTTCCAGGAGCCCCGCCTGTTGCCGTGGCGCACGGCGCGCCAGAACGTGGAGCTCGTGCTCGCCAAGGGGCAACGCGCCCGCGCCGCCGACTGGCTCGAGCGCGTGGGCCTGGCCGACGCCATGGACGCCTACCCCCTCACGTTGTCGGGCGGCATGCGGCAGCGCGTGTCGATAGCACGAGCGCTCGCCTGCGAGGAGCCCCTGCTCCTGGTCGACGAGCCGTTCTCGCACCTCGACGTCCTCACCGCCCACCAGCTCCGCGCCGAGCTCGTGCGGCAGATCCGCGCCGTGGGTTGCACCACCGTGTGGGTCACGCACGACCCGGCGGAGGCGGCGGAGGTGGCGGAGCGCACCCTCGTGATGGGCGGGCCGCCGCTGGGCCGCTGGAAGTTCGTAGACCATCCGGACGCTCGAGGCGTGGAGCGCCTCGCCAAGTTCCTCGCCCACGAGCTCTCGTGCCTGGCACTACTCGGACCCGCTCAAGCGGGAGACCTCAAGGAGGAAGGGTGAACGATCACCACCAAGACCCCACCGCGAGCGCGCGCGCCCCGCGCCGCCTCGTCACGTCGACCCTCGTCGCGCTGCTGACGGCGGCCGTCGCCCTCGTGAGCACCAGCGCGCTGGCTCAGGAGAAGCTCGACGTGCTGCGCTTCCGCCACCCCGCCAACCTGGCGTTCTCGGCGCCGTTCCAGATGATAGGCGAGTCCGAAGCGCTCGCGCCCTTCGCCAACGAGATCGACGTGGGCGAGTGGGCCACCCCCGACATCCTGCGCAGCATCCTCGTCACCAACCAGTCCGACGTGACGGCGGTCCCCACCTACGTGGGCGCCAACCTCGCGAACAAGGGCGTCGACGTGAAGCTGGCCGCGGTGATGGTGTGGGGCCTCATCTGGGTGCTCGGGCCGGAAGACGCCGGCCACGACTGGGAGAGCCTGCGCGGCGAGACGGTGATGGTGCCGTACCGCAACGACATGCCCGACCTCGTCTTCCGCCACCTCGCCGAGGCGAACGGCCTGACGCCCGGCGTGGACTTCGAGGTGCAGTACTTCGCCAAGCCGCAGGACGTGGTGGCGCAGCTCGTGAGCGGCCGCGGCAAGTGGGCCGTCATGCCCGAGCACACCGCCACCCTCGCCCTGATGAACGCCAACAAGAACGGCCAGGCGCTCGGGCGCTTCCTGAACCTGCAGGAGGAGTGGGCCGTCGTGACCGGCAAGCCGCGCATCCCGCAGGCCGGCATCCTCGTGCCCACCTGGTTGGCGACCGAGCGCCCCGACGTGCTGGGCGCCGTCCTCACCGCTCTCGAAGAGGCCGTGGCCGAGGTGAACGCCGCCGGGCCGGAGGCCGTCGCCACCCTCGCCGCCGTGAGCGGCCTGCCCGAGGCGGTCGTCAAGGACGTCATCCCCCGCCTCAACCTGGAGCTCGTCCCCGCCGCGGAGGCGCGAGAGGAGCTGGAGGCGTTCTACGGGGAACTGGCGAGCATGTCGCCCGACATCATCGGCGGTAAGCTCCCGGACGCCTCCTTCTACCTCGCCGACCCGCGGTGACGGCACGAGCGATCGGCTGACCCCGAGCGCCGCCGGCGACATGACCGCCACGAGGAGGAGGCAAGCTGCCCCCAACCGAGCGCGCCGCACCCTGGTGGGCGGCGCGCTCGGCGTCGCGGCGCTGCTCGCCCTGTGGGCGCTGCTGGCGTCGTCGCAACCGGAGATAATCCTGCCGTCGCCGGCGCAGACGTGGAGCGCACTCGTCAAGCTGTTCCTTAGCGGCGCGCTCATCGACTCGCTGGGCCTGACGCTCTACCGCGCCGCCACCGGCGTGCTGCTCGGCCTCGCCATCGGGGTGGCGTGGGGCGCCGTGAACGGCATGTCGGATTGGGCGAGCAGCGTGTCGCGCCCGGCGCTGTCCGCCCTCATGGCGGTGCCGCCCGTGGTGCTCGTGTCGCTGGGCCTCATCTGGCTCGGGCCCGGCGCCGGCGTCACGCGGCTCGTGATAGTGCTGGTGGCGCTGCCGCTCATCGTGGTGACGGTCGAGGAGGCCGTGCGCGACCTGGACCGCACCCTCATCGAGATGGCGCAGGCGTTCCAGCTGTCGCGCCTCGATAGGCTCGTTCACGTGGTCGCCCCAGGGGTGGCGTCGCCCGTGCTGGCCGCCACCACCGTCACGTTCGGGCAGTCGCTGCGGGTGGCCATCATGGCCGAGCTGCTCTCGGCCGTCACCGGCATCGGGGCGCAGGTCCAGCAGGCGCAGACGAACCTCGACACCGCCAAGATCTTCGCGTGGACCATCACCGTCGTGCTCGTGGTCATCCTGCTGGAGGCGGCGGTGCTCAACCCCCTCAACGGGCGCCTGCTACGCTGGCGCAGCGTCCCCGAGGCCGGGGGCGAGGAGGTGGGCGCGTGACGTTCCAGGAGCTATTCGGCACCGAGCTGCCCATCATCCAGGCGCCCATGGCCGGGGTGCAGGACCATCGCCTGGCCGCGGCCGTGTCCGCGGCCGGGGGACTCGGCTCCCTGCCGTGCGGGCTGCTGGAACCCACGGAGGTGGCGGCGGAGCTGCGCGCCTTGACGGCCGCCACGGACGGGCCTTACAACCTCAACTTCTTCTGCCACGCCGTGCCGGCCCCCGACCCGGACGGCGAGGCGCGCTGGCGCGAGCTGCTCGCCCCCTACTACGCCGAGCTTGGCCTCGACCTGGGCGCGGAGGCGGTCGGGCGCTTCCGGGCGCCGTTCGGCGACGCCACCGCGGCCGTCGTCGAGGAGCTTAGGCCGCCGGTGGTGAGCTTCCACTACGGCCTCCCCGCTGCGCCCCTGCTCGCGCGCGTCAAGGCGACCGGGGCCAAGGTCATCGCCACCGCCACCACCGTCCTCGAGGCCACGTGGCTGGAGGCCCGCGGGGTGGACGCCGTCATCGCGCAAGGGGCCGAGGCGGGCGGCCACCGCGGCATGTTCCTAGGCGACGTCACCACTCAGGTCGGCACCTTCGCGCTCGTCCCGCAGGTCGTGGCCGCCGTCGACGTCCCCGTCATCGCGGCGGGCGGCGTCGCGAGCGCCGCCGGCGTGCGCGCCGCGCTGGCGCTGGGGGCGAGCGGCGTGCAGGTCGGCACCGCCTACCTCCTCTGCCCCGAGGCCACCACGAGGCCCGTGCACCGCGAGGCGCTGAAGAGCCCGGGCGCCGCCCACACCGCCATCACCAACGTCTTCACGGGCCGGCCGGCGCGCGGCATCGTCAACCGCCTGATCCGCGAGCTCGGGCCGCTCAACGACGCAGTGCCGCCCTTCCCACACGCCGCCAAGGCGTTGGCGGCCCTGCGGGTCGCCGCGGAGGCCCGCGGCAGCACCGACTTCACGCACCTGTGGGCGGGGCAGAACGCCGCGGGCTGCGCCGAGGTGCCTGCAGGGGAGCTGACGCGGCGGTTGGCAGAGCCGCTTCACGTTGCGCCCAGGTTCCCTTGACGCGAACCCCCTCGGCTCCTAGACTGCGCCCCTAGGTGGACGGCCAACGTCTACCGCAGCCGAGCGCGCGGCGCGTCGCCGCGCGGCGGGGGACCCGAGCAGTTGGGGTGAATCCGGGGCCTACCCGGACGGAGACTTCCTCCTCCGAACCCGTCAGCTAACCTCGCAGGCGTCATAGGAAGGGTGGTAGGAGTGCGCCTCGTTCTCCTTGCCGCGGCGGGCCCGGACGGC
>JACFNR010000022.1:13755-34540 GCA_019454765.1 Trueperaceae bacterium
CGCCGGGAACGCGCGACGCCGGCGGACGCTACCTCGCCCTCTTGTCGCTCGGCGCGCTCGGCGTCGTCTACGGCGACCTCGGCACCAGTCCCCTATACGCGTTCCGCGAGTCGTTCCACGGGCACGCACTTGCCGCCGACCAGGCCAACGTGCTGGGCGTGCTGTCACTCATCGCTTGGTCGCTGATCGTCGTGGTGTCGGTCAAGTACCTCACCTTCGTCATGCGCGCCGACAACCACGGCGAGGGCGGCATCCTCATCCTCACGGCGCTCGTCACCCCCGTGAACGCCCGCCGCGGCGGCGGGCGCTGGTTCCTGATCATGCTGGGGCTGTTCGGCGCGGCGCTGCTGTATGGCGACGGCATGATCACCCCCGCCATCACCGTCCTCTCGGCCGTGGAGGGCCTGAGCGTCGCCACGAGCGTGTTCGACCCGTACGTCGTGCCCCTCACCGTCGCCATCCTCGTCGCCATCTTCGCCATGCAGCGCCTCGGCTCCGGCGGGGTGGGGAGGATCTTCGGCCCCGTCATGCTCGTCTGGTTCCTCACGCTGGCGGTCCTGGGCGTCAACCAGGTCGCGCGCGAACCGGGCGTGCTGGCCGCCCTCAACCCCGTTCACGGAGTCGCCTTCTTCGTCCACAACGGTTGGGCCGGGTTCTTGGTCCTCGGCTCGGTGGTCCTGGTCCTCACGGGCGCCGAGGCGCTGTACGCCGACATGGGCCACTTCGGCAAGCGCTCCATCCGCCTCGCCTGGTACGCGGTCGTGTTGCCGGCGGTGCTGCTCAACTACTTCGGGCAGGGCGCCCTGATGCTCGCCGACCCGAGCGCGGCCGGCAACCCCTTCTACCGGCTGGCGCCCGGGTGGGCGCTCTACCCCCTGGTCGTCGTGGCCACCCTGGCGGCGGTGATAGCCTCCCAGTCCCTCATCTCCGGCGCCTTCTCCCTCGCCATGCAGTCGGTGCAGCTTGGTTATAGCCCACGCCTCGACATCAGGCACACGTCGGCCGACGAGCGGGGGCAGGTCTACTCCCCCACCGTCAACTGGGCGCTGATGCTCGCCTGCATCGCGCTGGTGCTGGCGTTCCGCTCCTCCAGCAACCTGGCGGCCGCCTACGGCGTGGCCGTCACGGCGACCATGCTCATCACCACCGCCCTCTTCTACGTCGTGGCCCGCGAGCGCTTCGGGTGGCCGCGCCGCTTGGCCGTCCCCATCGTCGGGCTGTTCCTGCTGATCGACCTGGCGTTCTTCGGCGCCAACCTGCTCAAGGTCCCCGCCGGCGGCTGGGTCCCCCTCGTCGTCGCGGCCGCGATCTTCACGGTCATGACCACCTGGCGCCGGGGCCGGCAGATCGTGGCGCAGCGCCTGGCCGACAAGCGCGTCCCCGCCGCCGCGTTGATCGAGCGGCTCGCCACGGACCCGCCGCACCGCGTGCCCGGGACCGGCATCTACATGTCCGGCAACCCCTTCTTCGCCCCGCCCGCCCTCCTCCACAACCTCGAGCACAACAAGGTGCTGCACGAGCGGGTCCTCCTCGTGGCGGTCGAGACGGAGGAGCTGCCCCGGTTGCCGCGCAAGGAGCGGCGCGAGGTGACGGCGCTCGGCCACGGCGTCCACCAGGTTGTCCTCCACTTCGGGTTCATGCAGAACCCGCACGTCCCTCACGAACTGACGAACCTGGAACTCGACGGCGGACGGTTCGACCCGCGCGCCGCGACCTACTTCCTCGGCCGCGAGACCCTCCTGCCCACGAAGAACCGGGGCATGGCGCTATGGCGCGAGGCGCTCTTCGCGTTCCTGGCGCGCAACGCGCAGTCGGCGACCGCGTTCTTCGACATCCCAAGCGACCGGGTGGTCGAGATCGGCTCGCAGGTGGAGCTGTGAGGCGCACGCTCGAGCCGGCGCGGCGTCCGGCGATGGGGATCCGAGCCCGCGCCTACTTCTGCTTGGTGAGGGACACGGTGCCGCGGCTGAGGTTGCCGCACGCCGGCGAGCCACCGACCGGCTCGTAGCTTCCGCTCATCGACTCCTGCGACCGCGCCAACATCAGCCGGTAGGAGCAACCGCCCGCCACGGCCGGGGTCAGGGTGACGTCGAGCAGGTCGCTCTCCTTGCCCACGAACAGCTGGCCCGTCCACGTGCCGCCCTCCTGCCGCGCAGCGTCGCCACCAACGACGGCAAGCCACGTGCCGGCGAGCGCGTACTCGGCCTGCTGGAGGGTTACCAGCAGGCTGCCCGCGCCGTTCGCCTCGTCCGTCACGGTCCCGCGCCAGGTGCCCGAGTAGTCGAAGTTGCCGACCTGCTGCTTCTTCCCGAGCCCGCAGCTAGTCAGTAGCAGCAGCCCTGCCACCGCCACGCTCAGCAGTCGAGCGGCGCGCCGGGTCCGGCGGTACGTGCCACGTTGAGCTGGTGTCATGGCGACCTCCTCGCTTGAGGCCAGCGTACAGGTTGGGGAGTGAGTCTTGGGGCAGCCCAAGCGAGTGGAACCGGAGCCCGCTATGTGGGGCGGTCGCTGGGCCTGGTGGAGGTCTATCGCCGCCAGGACGTCGGTTCCGTCGGGCGAGTGTATCGGCCACCGCCTGCAACTGTCGACCAGGGCACGTACTATCTCTGGCGACTCCGACTCTACCTTCCTAGAGAGTGCGACGTAGAGTTCCTGCAGAACCTGAACACTCACACAGCCGAGCCCGGCCTGCCACAGGCCCTCCACCAAGTGGCGGGCCACGTCACGTTTCTCGCCCGCCGTGCTGTCGTGGGCGTAGACGAGGACATCGGTGTCAACGAAGGCCCTAGCAGTCATGGAGGTCGTCGCGGGTCCAGTCGATGCGCCCGCCGGTACCGAGATCGAAGCCGACCTCTAGGTACTCCAACGCTCGCGAACGGGCCTTGGCGTAGCCCGTTTCCTCTTCGACCAGCTCGACCAGTTTGCTCGATACCAACGCAGAGATCGAGCTGTCGCGCTGCGCGGCGATCACCTTCACGTTCTTGTAGAGGTCCGCATCGAGCCTCAGTGTCAGGTTCCGGTGTTACATCTTGACCACCTCGCATGAAGCAAAGCCCGAAGGTGCGTGTGGCACCGTAATCGGTGCTCCCAATCAGCAGCCCTTCGTCGCAGCTGGGCGCACCTGGTGCAGACGTGACACTCCGCGACCGCCAACCCCATACAGACTGCCGACTGCGACCTAGCGCCATCGGGACGGAACGCCCGGGTTGCTTGCTCAGGGCAGCGCCGGCTCCACTTCGAACCTCAGAAGACCAGGACGAGCGCCAGCGCCAAGAGCGCGTACACGCCCACGCCGGCCCAGAACCGCCGCGGGTCCTCCTCTCGCCGGAACCGTCGCGCACCCGGCCCCCACTTGACGACGACGCTGCCCGTTACCACGCACGACACCGCGTAGAGCGCCAGGAGCACGCCGAGCAGGGCGAAAAGCTGTTTCACGTGCGGATGGTAGACCCCGCGCGCGCCGCAGGAAGTGGCTCATGCCGCACCAGGGAGGGCCCGCCACAGTTGGCCGGCGCTGACGCCCGCGCCGAGCGACGGGGGTTGCTACCATCGATCCATGGGCAGCGCCCCGTACGTGACCTTCGACCGCTTCCTCGATCACTGGGGCGGCGTCCGCTACGTGACCATCGAGACGCTGCGGTGTTTCGGTCCTGAGGACCTCGGGTATCGCCTCGTGCCCGAGTGGCGCACCGTAGCCGAGCTCTTCCACCACGTCGGCGCGCACCAGTACTTCGTCGCCAGGGGCGTGCTGTTGGGGAGATGGGACCCGCTGCCGGGCGAGCCCGATGCGGATTGGGACGCGCACCGCGCGGCCGCGTGTGACTCCGCGACGACGCTGGAGTCCTGGTTGGTGGAAGCGCAGGCGAAGATGGCGGCCTGGGCCGGGAGCGCGGCGCCGGACCGGCTCGAGCGGATCGCCGATGACAACCCGTGGCACGAGGGCATGCGGGGGTGGTTGCTCCTGCACCACGCGTACCAAGACGAGCTACACCACCGCGGGCAGCTCTACGCGGTCGCCCGCCTGCTGGGCCGCACCCCGCCCGTCGTCTACGCGGAGGAGCACGAGGAGTACTGGCTGCCACGGAAGGGGCGGTAGGTCGGCGGGACGCGCGGAACCGCTCGGACCGCACCCATGGGCGTGGAGCCAGGCAAGATGATCACGGCGTACGGCTGTACTCTGGAGCTACCGAAGCAAGCGAGACAACGGAGCCGCGGCCCCTGGCGCCAAGCCACTCGACGTGGTTCGGAAGGATGGGGAAGGTGAGGGAGAAGCCGACGGTCGCAGCGAGTCGCGCCAGGAAGACGGCGCGTCGCCGAACCACCGTCCTCGCGCGAAGCCATCGACCGACCTGGTTCGGCGTCCTGGCGGCCGTGCTGTTGGCACCGGCCTTCCTGGCGCCACCGGTGCATGCCGCCGCGCCCAACGACCCCGCCGGACCGGGACCCGTGACGTCCACCATGATCGTCTCGGCCGCCTCGAGCCTCACCGAGGCGTTCGAGGAGCTGGCGGCGGAGTTCGAGCGCCTACACCCGGGAGTGCGGGTCGAGCTCAACCTCGGTGGCTCGAGCACGCTCGCCACGCAGGTGCTGAACGGCGCTCCGGTCGACGTTCTCGCCAGCGCCGACAGCCTCCAGATGGCGCGCGTGGAAGGCGCCGGCTTGGTCTCGGGGGCTCCCAGGGTGTTCGCGGCAAACGTCCTCGTGGCCATCACGCCGGCCGGGTCGAGCTTGACGGACCTGGCCGACCTGGCCGCGCCCGGCGTGCGGCTCGTGCTGGCCGGACCGGAGGTCCCGGCGGGTCGCTACGCCCGCGAGTGGCTCGGTGCTCTCGATCCCATCTTCGGTGTCGGCTTCGCTGCGAAGGCGCTCGCCAACCTGGTCTCGGAAGAGACCAACGTGCGCCAGGTGGCCGCCAAGGTCGAGCTCGGTGAGGCGGACGCGGCCATCGTGTACGCCACCGACGTCCGCGTCCTGGCGGGCGTGCGCGTGCTGCCAACGGCCGGCCTGCCCGAGATGCGCACGGAGTACCTACTGGCGGCGCTCGCCACCGGTGACGCGGCTCGTTCGGCGCTCGCCGAGGAGTTCGTGGCGCTCGTGCTCTCGCCGCAGGGCGAGGCGGCGCTGACCGCCCGCGGCTTCGCGGCGCCCTGACATGCCGCGCGGACCCCGGCGGAGACCCAGCGCGACCCTGGCCGGTCGTCCGTTCAGTCCGCTGGTGGTGGCCGCGACCATCGTCTTCGGCGCGCTTGTGCTGCTGCCGGTCCTCGCCATAGTCACGCGGGCGCTGGGACCGGGCACCCTCGCCCGCTTCCTGAGCCCTGGAGGCATGGAGGCGCTCCGCCTGAGCCTCCTCACGACCTCCATCTCGCTGGGTCTCACCGTCTTGCTGGGCACTCCCACCGCGTTGGTGCTGGCGCGCGGCCGGTTCCGCGGCCTGCGGCTGTTCGACGCGGTCGTCGACCTCCCCATCGTCCTGCCGCCGGTGGTGGCGGGCGTCGGGCTCCTGCTCGTGTTCGGCAGTTCCGGCTGGCTCGGCGCCCCGCTCCGGCAGCTCGGTGTGCGGCTGCCGTTCACCACCGCCGCCGTCGTGCTCGCGCAGCTCTTCGTGGCGAGCCCGTACTACGTCCGCGCGCTCAAGGCGGGCTTCCGCGCCGTGCCCGAACGGCTGGAGGCCGTGTCGCTGACCCTCGGCAAGGGTCGCGCCGAGACGTTCTGGCGCGTGACCTTCCCCCTCGCTCTCCCCCACCTCGTGGAGGGCGCGGTCATGGCGTGGGCCCGCGCGCTGGGCGAGTTCGGCGCCACCATCGTCTTCGCGGGCAGCCTCGCGGGGCGCACGCGCACCCTGCCCCTCGCCATCTACGCGGCCCTGGAGCGCGACCTTGACAGCGCCACCACGCTGGCGGCGCTCCTGGCCGGCACCGCGTTCGTCATCCTGATCGTCTTCCGGGCCGCGCTGCGCCGCCCCGTGGAAGCCGGGAGGGCGCCGTGAGCGACCCGGCGGTTCTCGACCTGGGTTTGGAGCTGTCCCTACCGGGGTTCGCGGCGCGCGTGCGGTTGCGGAGCCGGAGCCGCCGCACCGCCCTGTTCGGGAGATCGGGCTCCGGCAAGACGCTCCTCCTCGAGGTGTTGGCCGGGCTCCGGCGGCCCGATTCGGGGTACGTGAGGGTCCTGGGCGAGACGTTCTTCGACCGCGCCGCGCGCGTCGACGTGACCCCCGCGGCCCGGCGCGTCGGTTACGTCCCGCAGGCGTACGACCTGTTCCCTCACATGAGCGCCGCCGCCAACGTCGGTTACGGCGTCCGCGGGCCGAAGCGGGAGCGCGTGCGTGAGCTACTCCGCCTCGTCGACCTGGAGAACGCGGCCCACAGGAGGCCGCACGAGCTGTCCGGCGGGGAGCGGCAACGCGTGGCGGTGGCTCGAGCGCTCGGCGCGGAGCCACGCCTCTTGCTGCTCGACGAGCCGTTCTCGGCGCTCGACGACCACGTGAGGCGCGGCCTTCGCGCGTCCCTCGCCGAGCTCCTGACCGAGCTTGCCACGCCCGTGGTGCTCGTTACGCACGACATGGAGGAGGCCACGCGCTTGGCCGACGAGATCGTGGTGCTGGAGCGGGGCGCCGCCATCCAGGTGGGGACGGCGGACGACGTGCTGCGCAGGCCGGCCACGGCCGGGGTGGCCGACCTGGTCGGCATGACGAACCGACTGACGGGCCCCGTCCTCGAGGCCACGGACCGCTCGGTGCTCGTGCGGTGGGGCACGAGCCCCATGGCAGCCGCGGCCCGCACCGGCGTGCGCGCCGGCGCCACCGTCACCCTGGGCCTGAGGCCGGAGGCGCTACGCGTCCTCGGGCCGGCCGGGAACGGCGCGGCCGAGGGCCGGGCCGGACCGCCGCCCAACCAGCAGGCGTTCGAGGCGACGGTCGAGCGTCTCGAGCGCGAGGGGCTCTACTGGCTCCTCCTCGCGCGCGGACCCGACGGCACGCGGCTCGTCTCCAAGTACCTGGGTCCGCACGGCGCCGGGCTCGACGCGGATTGGACGCCGACGCCCGGTGAGCGCGTGCTGCTAGCGGCCGACACCGACGCCCTATGGCCACTCGTCGAAGAAGGCCACCTCGGAGAGGGGTAGGCGTTCGCGGGGCCTGGCGTCCTTGGCCCGCGTCCTCTCGTCGAGCAGAGCGGGATCGCCCCGGATCCCGATGGCGACCATGACCGTGACCTCGAACCCCTCGGGAACGCCCACGGCCGCGCGCGCACCGGCGTTGTCGAAGCCGTCGAAGGGGTGCGCCACGAGCCCGTCCTGCGTGGCCTGGGTGACGAGGTTGCCGAGCGCGAGGCCCGCCTCGAGGAGAGCCAGCCGGTTGGGCTTCGGCGGCTTGGTCGGGTGTTCGTGCCAGGTCCTGACGGCCACGACGATCAGGTACCTGGCGGCCTTCGCCCAGGCGTTGCCCGGCGTGAGCGTGGCGGCGAGGCGTTCGAACGGCCCGGTGCCCCTTACCGCCACCACGAACCGCCACGGCTGCCCGTTGCCCGCCGAGGGCGCCCAGCGCGCGGCCTCGAGGGCCCGCACGAGGAGGGGCACCGGCACGGGCGTGTCGGCCAGCGCCCGCCAGGCGCGGCGCTCCGTGATGGCAGCGAGAACGTCGCCATGCGGGTCGGTAGAAGGCGCCGTCGGCTCGGAGGCCTCGGGCCCGGCCACCACTGGCGCGGGAACCGCCGGCCCGGCACCGATGCCGACCGGCTCCGCCAGCCACTCGAAGCGGACTCGCGTCCCGGCCCTGTGGGGTTCCTCCCCCGGCTCGAGCCTTACGAGGGCGTTCGCCACGGCGGCCCCGAACAGGTCGGCGCTCCCCTTGGTGCGGACCGGGGTGACGGCCCAGCCCGACTCGTCCCGCGCCACCAGGCAAGGTTGGAACAGGGTGCGCCTCCCGCCCACGCGGAACTCCTCCGCTAGCCGGCCCGTGTCGCCCGCCGGCGCCGGATCGAGCCCCACCATGCCGCGGATGGCGGCGCGCACGTACCTGTGGAAGCCGAGGTGGCTGGCCATGGGGTTGCCCGGCAACCCGAAGACCAGCTGGTTGCCCCTGGTGGCGAAGAGGAGGGGATGGCCGGGCTTCTGCTCGACCTTGTGGAACACGACTTCGGCGCCCCAAGCGGCCAGCGCGCCCGGCACGAGGTCGTAGCGGCCGGCCGAGACGCCGCCGGACAGCACCACGACGTCGTGGTCGCCGGCCGCCACGAGGGCGCCCACTATGGCGAGGCGGTCGTCCCTCACGTGTTCGTGAACGGCGGTCACCACGCCGGCGGCGCGGGCCATGGCGAGGATCATCGGGCCGTTGGAGCCCCTGATCTCCGTCGGACCCGGTTCCGCGCCCGAGGGCACGACCTCGTCCCCGGTCGTGATGACCGCGAGGGACGGCGCCCGGTTGACGAGCACGCGCCGTGCGCCGACGCTCTCCAGCACGGCGAGCCGCAACGGAGTGATCTCGACCCCGGCCCGGAGCACCACGGCCCCGGCGTGTCGTTCGGAGCCGGCACCGGCGATGTTCTGCCCGGCGACCACGCCGGCGGGCACGGTCATGCCGTCCTCGGCCGCCGACGCCTCCTCCACGGGCACGACCGCCTGCGTCCCGGCGGGGCACGGGGCCCCGGTCATCACCGCCACGGCGGTGCCCCCTTCGAGCGCCCCCGCGGCGCGCGCGCCGGCCGCCACCTCGCCGACGACGGGAACGCGCCTGCCCGCGTCGGCGACGGTCACCGCGAAGCCGTCCATCATCGCGCGGTCGAACGGCGGGTAGGCGCGGTCGCTGACGACGTCCTCCGCTAGCACGGAGCCGACGGCCGACGCGGTCGCCACGCTCCTCACACCCAGCCGACCGGCTGCGGCCAGCACCAGCTCGAGCGCGCGGTCGGGTCCGACGTGCGTGGCCGGCGCCCGTGCTAACGTTCGGGCACCGGCGCCAACGGCCATATCAGCTCGATCTCGCATCTACATCCCTTCTTCCCGGAACCGGGCGCCACCGGAACGCTTTCGGCGCCCGCGGTTCGCTCTCGGGGGCGCAGCGGAGGACGGAGTGCCAGCCAGAGCTCCTGCGGCACGCCTCGTGGTAGACGCAGACCAGCGCATCGTGGAGTTCGACCACGGCGCCGAGGTCCTCCTCTGCTTCCCGCGGGAGAGGGCGCTCGGGCGGCTCTGCTACGAGGTCGTGCGGGGCGGCGACCGGGCCGGCTCCCCCGTGTGTGGGCCGGGTTGCCCGGGTCTGGCGGCGCTGCGGGGCGGCAAGCTCCGCGCGGCGGTGGACCTGCACGTGCCAGCGCACGGCCGGCCCGAGCGTCTCGCCTGCCGACTGACCGCCCTGCCGGAGGAGGCGGGCGGCGCGGTCGTCTCGCTCACGCCGCGGGGCAGCAGGGGCGGCGACCAGCGGTCGGTCGCTCCCGGGCCGGGGAGCATGACCGACGACCTGGCCGCACTCGCCACCGTCATGAGCGCGCTCGCCGGCTCTCCGGTCGAAGACGGGCTCCAGCACGCCCTCGAGCTCGTCCGCGAGGCAACGGGCGCCGACGTGGCCGAGCTCTTCCTCACCGAACCGAGCGGCCGAGGCTTGGTCCTGACCTGCCACGCCGGCACCTTCAGGCAGGCGTTCACCGAGGAGCTGCGCTTCGGCCTGGGCGAGGGCTTCCCCGGCCGCGTGCTGGCGAGCGGTGCCCCGCTCTTCAGCAGGTCGTTGCAGGACGACGACCGCTACCTGCGCGAACGCGTCAAGGAGGCCGGCTTCACGGCCTACGCGTGCGCTCCCCTCCACCACGCCGGCAAGGTGGTCGGGTCCATCGGCGTCGCCTCCCGCGCGGCGGACCCGGCCGCGCTCGAACACGCCGAGGCCTTCCTCCGCCTCGTCGGCGCCCCGATCGGGACGGCGGTGCAGGCCGCTTTCAGCCAACAGCTCGCCGCCACCGCCAACGTCCCGGCCAACACGGCACCCGGCGAGGCGCTCGTGCTGCTGCTCGAGCAGATGATCGCCGCCGCCGACGCCGACGCGGGCGAGGTGCGTCTGCTTCCCGTCGACCAGGGAAGCCCGCCCGGTGGCGGGGCCAACCTCGGCGCCGAGGCGCCGGCCTGTCTGCCGCTTCGCACCGGCCGGCTCACCGACTGTCCCGTGCTCGGCGAGGGTCACGGCGTCCTGCGCTGCGGCCGGCCCGCCTCGTGGCCAACGCAGTGCCGAGCGGGGCGCGCGTCCGCCGGTCACCGCATGTGCGTGCCGCTCGAGGAGGCCGGCGCGCCCATAGGCGTCGTGAGCCTCTGGCAACGGCACGCCGTCCCGCTGCCGAGCAAGGACCTGGTGAAGGTCGAGACGTTGGCCGTCGCGGCCGGGCGCCTCGCGGCGCAGGTTAGGGCCGCCAAGCGCGTGGGTCACCCCGGTCACCCCGAGAAGGGCGAGCCCGCGCCTGCGCTCGTGGGCGGCGGCTCTCAGCAGCCCGGAGCCACCCTCGGTGCCGGCGTCGCGCAAGGTGCGCCACGCGTGCACGTCAGGTGCTTCGGGCCGTTCCGGGTCTGGCTCGACGGCGCCGCCCTCCTCCCCCAAGACTTCGGGAGGCGCAAGGCCCTCACGCTCCTCAAGGTCCTCATCGCGAACCACGGGAGGACCGTCGCCGGCGACGCGCTCATCGAGGCGCTGTGGCCGGGCGCGAACCCGGCCACCAAGACGAGCCAGCTTCACGTGCTGGTGCACGTGCTGCGCAAGCTCCTCGAAGCAGAGGAATCCGCGCCCGCGTCGGGCGCCGCGCTCGTCGTCACGGAGGGTGACGGCTACGCCTTCGTGGGCTCCGGCGCCTGGATAGACAAGGCGGAGTTCCGGACCTTGGCCGCGGCGGCCGTGCGGGCGCGGTCGGCCGGTAGGGCCGAGGAGGCGATAGCCGCCGGTGAGGCCGCGGTGGCGCTGTACCGGGGCGACTTCATGGAGGACGAACCCTACGCCGACTGGTGTTGGCAGGAACGCGAGACGCTGCGAGAGACGTGCCTCGAGGTGGCGGGCCTCCTCGCCGGGCTGCTCGGCGCCCGGTCTGGTTGGGAGCGCGCCGTGCGCCACCTGCGCCTGGCCCTCAGGCTCGACCCGCTGCGGGAGGCGCTCCACCGCGACCTCATGCACGCGCTGTGGGCGGGCGGGAGGCGCGACGAGGCGCTGCACCAGTTCATCCTCTGCGAGGAACTCCTCGCGCGCGAGCTCGGCGTGGGGCCGTTGCCCGAGACCGTCAGGCTCGCCGACCGGATCCGCGAACTGCCCGGGCCCGGTTGAGCGTCGCCGCGCCGCGAGGCGCGTGCTCCCCATCACGGCTCAGGCCGGGCGGGCGCCCGCGGCCTGCCGCACGCCCGCGGCGAGCACGGCCCGCGCCATGCCGATGAACACGACGACCCAGGCGGCCGACGCCACCACGAGGCCCACCCGCGGCACGACGCGAAGGAACTCGAGGTCGAGCGCCTGGCTGAGGCGCGACGTCGCCAGCGTGTACATGGCGAGCGGGAAGACGGCGCCCCAGTAGCTGACGTCGTAGCGCCAGGGGAACCGCCTGGCCACGTGGCGCCAGGCGCCCAGCGTGAGCAGCATGGGGATCCACCAGGTGCCCGTTGCCCAGAACAGGACGGTCACGCCGGCAACGAACGCGTGCAGCGGCCCGAGCAGCGGCGACGCCCCACCGCTGGTGAGCAGCAGGGTCGCGCCGGCCAGCGTGGAGATGGCCATGGCGCCCATGTTGATCCAGTAGGGCGGCGAGAGGTCGCTGGGCGCGAGCGGCAGGAACGTGTAGCGGTAGAAGATCAGCGAGATCATCCAGACGTAGAGCATCCCGCCGAACAGCAGGAGCGACAGCGCGAGGAACTCGAACCCGAGCCTGGCGGCCGGCCCCAAGCGCGGCGCCAGGAGGGCGCTCAGCACCGAGACGGACTGGGTGGCCACGACCGCGAGGAGCCACGCTCCCGAGAGGCCCTCCTCCAGCGGCGGCTTCCCGTCCTTGATCGTCAGCGCGGTGAAGACCGTGTACATGACGGCGGCCCACGTCGTGATCCCCACGGCCCAGAGCAGCCACGCCACGCCTGCCGGACCGCCCTCGACGAGGAGCTGGCTCCCGAGCGTGCAGGTGCCGGCCACCAACGTGAAGAAGCCGGGGCTCTTCAGGTGATCGCTCAGGTCGGCCATCACGTCGCGCGGGTAGCGCGCGACGCGCCACACCAGCAAGGCCAGTAGTACCGCGTACATGCCCACGTTCAGCCAGCCGAGGAGCGCGGCCAGGCGCGCCGCGCCCTGCGCGTGGGCGGCCACGCTGAGCGCGGCGGTCGCCATCACCGTCGCGAACGACGAGGGCGGGAGGTTCCTTACGGGATGACCTCCCGCTCGAGGAACGCGACTATCGACCAGATCTGGTCAGGCGGCAGCGCGCCGAAGGCGGGCATCGCCTGGCCCGTATCGCCCTTGATGCCGGTCGCTATGCGGTAATAGAGCTGCACCGGGTCGCTGCCCGCCTTGATCCTGCCCGCGGCCAGGTTCGCCGGCCTCACGGCCAGGGTGGCCGCCGCCGGGCCGTCGCCCCGGCCGGCCTCACCGTGGCACGCGCTGCACATGGTGGCGTACATCTGCTCGCCCTGACTCACGAGCGCCGTCGTGAAGGCCGGCGTCGGGCCCGGGTCGACCGGTGGTCCGGCGACCGGCCTGCCGACCCACATGTAGTCGATCACCTGGACGATGCTGTTCACTTGGGCGGCGCTCAGGAACCCGAAGCCCGGCATGCCGGCGACCGGGAGGCCGTGCCGTATCACGTGGGCCAGGTCCGCGTCAGAAGCCACGCCGTTCTGGGTGCTCACGAAGCGGAAGGCGCCCTGCGTGAGGTTGCGCGGGGGCACGGCGAAACTGTGGGAGTCCTTGCTCAGCACGTCTGCGTCGCCGTTCGGGCCGTGACACCTCGCGCACGAGCCGAGGTAGAGGTGGTAGCCAGGCAGGTCCGTCACCGACGGCTCTGGCTGCATGGCCGCGGCCTCGGCGCCCACGCTCATGGCCAGCCGCGGCAGGGCGGGGGTGCGGAGCAGGAAGCCGGTGGCCAACAGGAGCAGCAAGGCGGTCGTGACCGAGTACATGAGCATGGACGTGTCGGTCCTGAGCTTCCACTCGAAGCGCCGTTGGAACTTGCGCTTGGGCGTGCGCATCGACACGTAGGGGCGCACCATGTAGTTGACGGGCAAGGTCCACGCGTGCACCAGCTTCGTGAAGGGGAAGTACGCGAAGAGCGTCAGGGCGAAGAACACGTGCAGCTGCGTGTAGATGGGAGCGCCCTCCATGAGCTCGGGCTGCGGCTGGAAGCGGAAGACGCTGGCGAGCCATAGCCCAGCGTTGAAGGAGGCGCCCCAGATCCAGCGGGCAAGGGCCTGGTACAGCGCGAGGCCGATGATGACGATGAGGAAGACGTGCACGCCGTAGTCGTCGTGCTGGCTCATGGCGCGTACGTTCGGGACGGCGATGCGCCTCACGAGTGCGGTGACGGAACCCGCGAGCGCCATGAGGCCGCCCAGCGCCCCGATCCAGAAGAAGCCGACGACCCAGCTTCCGAGGCCGAGGACCGCCCCGACGATACCGATGGCGTGCCCCACGAGGAGGAGGACGATGCCCCAGTGCATGAGGAGCGAGGCCCACCCGAGGGAGGCGCGGGCGAAGATGCTGCTGGCGCGCGTCGTGTACTCGAACGGGCGCTTGCGCAGCCTGATGAAGGGCACGACGAAGAAGAGCGTGACGCAGATGTACGGGTAGACGGCCCACAGGAACGTGCTCACGGCGTGCCCCTCCCCGCCGCCCCCAGCCCTGGAAGCGGCTCGGCGTCCGGTTTGAACACCGGCAGGTCCCCCGGGATGGGGGCCGGCTGCCAGGCCGGTTCCGTCGCGCCCGCCAGGTCGTCCCTGACGAGCGCCTCGAGGGCGCGCGCCAGGTCGACGTACGGCGACTCGTACTTCGAGAGGCCCTCGGTCATCTTGGGCAGGGCCGGCAGCACGTGCTGTTCGAGGAGGCGCCTGCGCAGCCCGATGCCGTCACGCGCGCGCAGGCTCTCCGTGAGGGACAGGAACTCGGCCATGAGGGGCAGGAAGTCGGGGAGCTCGCGCTGCAGGGCGTCGAAGCCGAAGTGCCGGTAGGTGGCCTTCAGCTCGAGCATGTACGCGTTCCTGTCCGACACGCCGGCGCCCCTGCACGAGTTCGGTTCCTCGAAGAGGTAGGCGCCCAGGTAGAGGGGGCACGGCGGCGTCAGCTCGAGGACCGTCAGGTACTCGTCAGCGTCGCTGGCACGGGGCGCTGCGAGGAAGGCATCGATCAACCCGGTGGCCGGCCCCGAGTCACCGAGCGCGGCGCGCAGCTCCCTGATGGCGTCCTCGTCGCGGTCCTCCGGGTAGAGGAACAGCTCCGCGACGAGCATGTAGCCCGCGGCGCGGCTGCCGGGCGCGAGGGCGGGGGTGGGCGCGGCGACCGGTGTGGCCTGCGCGCTGGCGCCGCCAGCCGTCCCGGCGGGCGTCTGGGCGGGGGCGCCCATCAGTGCTCGACCCCTTCCTGCGCGCCGTGGAACGTGGTGCGCCGCTTGGGCCCCTTATCGGCGGTGAACTCCGCGAAGCCGGCGAAGCCGCGCTCGATGTAGGGCGTGCTGGCCGTCTTCTCCGTGTGGTTGGTCGGCACCACGAAGCGCTCGTGGTAGTGGGCGAGGGCCAGAAGCCGGTGCATGTGCACGGCGTCCTCGCGGCTGAGGCCCGCCACCGCGAGAACGCCCTCGTCGGCCACGCCCTCCACCCGCTCGGAGCGCCGGAAGCGCCGCACCGCGAGCTGCCTGGCGAGCGCCTTGCGGATCTCCTCCACGTTGCCGGCAGACAGGAGGCTGGCGAGGTACTCCATGGGGATGCGGAACTCGTCGAGCCCCGGGAAGAGCTGGCCGTCGCCGGTCATGTCGTAGGGGCCCTCGGCCGAGTCGGCCGTCGCCACCGGGCTCTCGGGCGGGATGTAGAAGAGGCTCGGCAGCGTGCGGAACTCGGGGTGGAGCGGCAGCGCGATCTCCCAGTCGACCACCATCTTGTATACGGGCGAGCGGCGGCACGCCTCCAGCCAGGTGTCGCTGACGCCGGCCTCGCGCGCCGCCCGGATGACCTCGGGGTCGTTCGGGTCGAGGATCAGGCTGCGGTGGAGACGGACGAGGTCCTCGTCGGGCGCGTTGGCCACCTCGGCGACGCGGTCCATGTCGTAGAGGATCGGGCCCATGTAGCGGATGCGGCCCGGGCACGCCACGAAACACGCCGGGGGCTGGCCCGTCTCGAGGCGGGGGTAGCAGAGGATGCACTTCTCCGACTTGCCGGTGCGCCAGTTGTAGTAGGTCTTCTTGTAGGGGCAGCCCGACACGCAGTAGCGCCAGGCGCGGCAGCGGTCCTGGTCGATCAGCACCACGCCGTCCTCCTCGCGCTTGTAAGCCGCGCCGGACGGGCACGAGCCCACGCAGGCCGGGTTGAGGCAATGGTTGCAGATGCGCGGGAGGTACATCATGAACGAGTCGCGGAACTTCAGGTAGGCGCTGCGCACCTCCGGCGAGAGGCTCTCGAGGTTTGGGTCCTCGGCGCCCGTGCCGCCCTCGTACAGGCCGGCCGCGTTGTCCTCCCAGTTGACCCCCCAGGTGATGTCCATGTCCTCCTGGCCCGTGATCTGCGACTTGGGCCTGGCGACGGGCTGCGAGTACTTGGTGGGCGTGGTCGAGTGCAGGTCCTCGTACGTGAACGTGAACGGGCCCTGGCCGTAGTACTCGTCCATCTGCGGCAGGACGGGGTTGTAGAAGAGGTTCAGCATGAGCCAGAAGCGCGAGGCCTGGTTGAGGGTGGGGTGGTCGCCGCCCTCGTTGCGCTTCCAGCCGCCCCGGTAGTGCTCCTGGTCCTCCCAGCGCTTGGGGTAACCGATCCCGGGCTTCGTCTCGACGTTGTTCCAGAACATGTACTCGGCGCCCTCGCGGTTGGTCCACACGTTCTTGCACGCGAGGGTGCACGTGTTGCAGCCGAGGCACTTGTCGAGGTTGAACACCATCGCCATCTGTTGCTTCACGCGCATGACGCTAGAGGCTCCTTCCGAGCTGTTCCTCGCGGTAGATGACCTTGCGGCCGCCGGCCTCGAGCGGCTTCTTGCGGATGAGGGCCACCTGGTCCCGCTCCGACGGGCTCGTGCCCTGGTAGTTGAGCCAGTAGGTGAAGTTGGCGTAGCCACCGACCATGGTGGCCGGGTTGAGCATGATGCGAGTTGGGGCGTTGTTGTTGCCGCCGCGCAGGTCGCTGACGCCGCGTTCGCGCGCGAGCGACGAGAAGGGCACGTTCACGTGGCGCTCCGAGGAGTGGTAGAAGATCGCCATGTCGCGCGGGATGGTGGCGCTCACCACGGCGCGCACCACGCTGATGCCGTTCTCGTTGTAGACCTCCACCCAGTCGTTGTCGTCCACGCCTATCTGCTTGGCGTCGTCGTCGTTGATCCAGATGACCTGGCCGCCGCGGAACATGTTGAGCATGTGCCAGGAGTCCCAGAACATGCTGTGGATGGACCACTTGCCGTGCGGGGTTATGTACCTGAAGGCCTTCACGCCCGGCTCGCGGATGTCGATCGGCGAGACGTCGCCGATCTTCACCATGTCGAGGGGCGGCTTGTAGGTGGGCATGTCCTCGCCCAGCTCGCGGAACATGCGGTGGTCGAAGTAGATCTCCTGGCGGCCGGAGAGCGTGTGCCACGGCTTGAGGGCCTCGACGTTCATCGTCCAGGGCGCGTAGGTCCTGCCCGCGCTCTCGATGGCCGACCAGTGCGGCGAGGTGATGGAGCGGCGCGGTTGCGACACGAGGTCGGGGTAGTGGTGGCGGACCTCGCGCTCAGGCTCGACGAGGTGCGCGAGCGGCACGCCCGTGCGCTCCTCGAGGCCCTTGAAGATGTGGTACGAGAGCTCGCCGTCTGCCTCGGGCGACAGGCGCAGGATGACCTCGGCCACCTGCCGCGCGTCCTCGAGGGACGGCAGGCCGTCCTTCTCACCCACCAGGTAGCTCTCCTTGAGCTCCTCCACGACCTCCTTGAGGTCCGTCTGGATGCCCTTGGCGCCGTAGCCGTCCGGCTCGACGACCTTGGGCCCGAGGGTCGTGTACCTGTCGAGGACCTTGGTGTAGTCGCGCCTGACCACCTTGACGTTCGGGAACGTCTTGCCGGGCACGGGCTCGCCGTCGCCCGCGTACCAGTCGACCAGCTCGCCCATCGGCTGCGCCATCTCGTCGGGCGTGTCGGTGGCGAGCGCCGTCAAGACGAGGTCCTCCACGGGTTCCGGCAGGTACGTCTTGGCCAGCTCGCTGACCTTGGCGGCCACGAGCTTGAAGGCCTCCCAGTCGTGCTTCGACTCGAAGGACGGGTCGTGGGCGGGCGTGAAGGGGTGGAAGAAGGAGTGGAGGTCGGTGCAGGTCAGGTCGTACTTCTCGTACCAGTGAGCCGTCGGCAACACGATGTCGGAGTAGTTGGCCGAGGAGTCCATGCGCAGGTTGACGTTGTAGACGAGGTCCAGCTTGCCGAGCGGGGCGCCCTCGTGCCACTCGATCTCGTCGATCAGGTCCTCCGACCGGTCGGACCCGAGAACGTTGTTGTGCGTTCCCAGCAGGTGCTTGAGGGCGTACTCGTGCCCCCGCATGGAGGTGCCGATGAGGTTGCCGCGGTAGATCCAGAGGACCTTGGGGTGGTTGGGCGGCGCGTCCACGTCGGCCAGGGCGAACTCGAGCTTGCGGTCCTTGAACTGCCGCGCCACCCAGCTCGCCACCTGCGCGTCCGTCTCGCACCCCGCCTCCCGCGCCTCGCGCAGGACGTCCATGGGGTTGCGCTTGTCGAACTGGGGTTGGAACGGCAGCCAGCCGTTGCGCACGGCCATCATGTTGAGGTCGGCCGGGTGGCGCGCCTTCTTGGGGTAGACCTTGGCGCGCGGCGCCCACAGCGGCTCGAGCGTCATGCCGTCGTAGCGCCACTGGTCCGTGTGGAAGTAGAAGTACGAGGTGGAGTTCGCCTGGCGCGAGGCCACGTCCCAGTCGGCGGCGCCGCCCAAGGTGCCGATCGCGGCGAACGGCCTGACCTTCTCGGTGCCCACGTAGTGGTTGAACCCGCCGCCGTTGCGGCCCATGCAGCCGGTCAGGATCCCCATGACGGCCTCGGCGCGGTAGATGAGCGACCCGCCGTGGAACCAGTGCAGGATCCCCGAGCCGGTGATGAACATGCACTTGCCCTTGGTCTTCTCGGCCGTGTCGGCCCACTCACGCGCGACGCGCAGCACCAGCTTGCGGTCCACGCCGGTCTCCTGCTCCTGCCAGGCGGGCGTGAACGGCTGGGTGGGGTCGTCGTAGTTCTCCGGGTAGGCGCCCGACAGGCCGCGGCGCACGCCGAACTGCGCCATCAGCAGGTCGTAGGCGGTCGTCACGCGGACGGGCCCCTCGCGCGTCTGGATCACGCGGCTGGGAACGCCGCGCAGGTGCTGCTCGGCCGGCTTGCCCTTGCCCTCGGTGGTGCCGAACTCGACGTTGAAGGTGTGGGTGAAGTCGGCGATGGCGACCGAGGCCTCCTCCCAGTCGCCATCCATGAGGGTCAGGGCCGGTTCGAACGTCTCGCCGGTGACGGCGTCTTCCTGCTTGAGGTTCCACCTGCCCGTGGTGTTCTCCTCCCACCTGAAGCCGAGCGAGCCGCCCGGCAACCTCACGTTGCCGTCCACGTCGAGGAGCGGTAGCTTCCAGTCGCCGTTCTCCTCGTCCGCGTAGGCGCTCAGGTCGGAGGCGCGGAGGAACCGGCCGCCCACGTAGTGCCCGTCCTCCTCGTCGAGCCTCACGAGGAACGGCAGGTTCGTGTACTGGCCCACGTACTGCCTGAAGTAGTCGGAGCGCCGGTCGTGGTGGAACTCCTGCAGGATCACGTGGATGCAGGCGAGGAGGTAGGCGGCGTCCGTGCCTGGCCTGACGGGGACCCAGAGGTCGGCGAACTTGGTGATGTCGGCGTAGTCGGGCGAGAGGTTGACTATCTTGCCGCCGTTGTACTTGTGCTCGGAGGCGAAGTGCGCGTCGGGGGTGCGGGTCATGGGGAGGTTCGAGCCCATGACGATCCAGTAGGCGCTCTGGTACCAGTCGGCCGATTCACCAACGTCGGTCTGGTCGCCCCAGATCATGGGCATGACGTGGGGGAGGTCGTGGTACCACTCGTAGAAGCTCAGCATGGTGCCGCCGAGCAGGTTGGCGAGTCGCTGGCCCGAGATGAAGCTGACCATGCTCATCGCCGGGATGGGCGAGAACGACGCGAGGTGATCGGCGCCGTACTCCTTGATGGTGTAGATCTTGGCCGCGGCGATGATCTCGGTGGCCTCGTCCCAGGTGGTGCGCCGCCAACCGGCCTTGCCGCGGGCCGATTGGTACGCCTTGGAGCGCTCCGGGTCCTCCACGATGGCCGCCCAGGCCTCCACCGGACCCTTGCCCGCCTTCCGTTCGGCTCGGTAGAAGTCGAGCAGCACGCCCCGCACGTAGGGGTACTTGGGCCTCACCGGGCTGTAGGGGTACCAGGAGGACGAGATGCCGCGCTGACAACCGCGCGGCTCGTAGTTGGGGGTGTGGTCGTTGATCTGGGGCCAGTCCGTCTTCTGGAGCTCCCAGGTGATCATGCCGTCCTTGACGAAGACCTCCCACGAGCACGAGCCGGAGCAGTTCACGCTGTGGCTCGTCCTGACGGTCTTGTCGTACGACCAGCGGCGGCGGTAGAAGTCCTCCCAGGCACGCGGCTCGTCGAGCACGCGGAACCACCGGGAGGCCCGCCGCGCGCTACCGTTGGCGCCGCTCGCAGGCGGCTGCTGGTCGGTCATGGCGCCACTCCCTCCGCGCTCGCGGCGACGGCCGGGCGCCGCGCCGACGCCGCGAGGTACTCCGCCTCGTAGGCGAGCCGGAACGCCTCGACGAAGGGCCTGAAGTCCCTGACCGTGCCGTAGATGGCCACGATGCCGCCGCGGCCGCGGTCGAACACGAGGTTGACGGCCTCAGTGCGGCCGACCGGGTGACGCCGCGCGATGCCGGCGTGGTCGACCCAGTCCTCGCGCAGGGCTTGGAGCGACGTGTACAGGAGCTCGCCACTCTTATGGACCTGCCACCACACGCGGAACTCCCAACCGTCATGGACCACGGCGCGCTGCACGGACTCGGCCGCGGGGTCGGCCGGGTCGATCTCCCACTGGAAGACGGGAAGGGGGCCGGTGTAATCGGGTTCCTGGGGGCCGAGCGGCTCGTCCGGCACCTCGGGTGCGCTCGACCCGGCGGCCTCGGAGCCGGGCCGCGGTGCGCCCGACACCCGGCCGGGCACCCGCCCGTCGGGGCCCAGGCGCTTGCTGGTGAGGCCGATGTCGCCGAGGAGCACGTCAGGCTGCGGGTCGACCCCGTCCTCGAGCATCTCGGCCTGCAGCGGGTTCATGCTGCCGATCCCGAGTAGCATCGACTTGTCGTCGTACGGGGCCTCCGTCTGCACCACGACCAGCGCGAAGCCGGCACCGTAGAGCACGTCGCGGATGCCGTCCTCCATGGCGCCGACCTTGACGGCGTTCGTGGTGTTCGGCGTGAAGGTGACGGTGACCGTCGATCCCTCGACGTCGATCTCCTTCACGAAACCGGCGCTGGTGATGTTGCGTGAGGTTCCCGGGTAGGGGACGTTGCGCAGCAGCTCCCGGACCTCGTTCGGCGTTGTACCGGTCATCCTGTCTCCTTCCGGCGCGTCCGC
>JACFNR010000022.1:34640-41733 GCA_019454765.1 Trueperaceae bacterium
CCCGGACCTCGTTCGGCGTTGTACCGGTCATCCTGTCTCCTTCCGGCGCGTCCGCTTCGTTGGCGGCGCGGGTCAGCTCGGTGGCGGCGCACCCGTCCGCTCGCTCAGGTACGCGAGAAGTCGCGCGAGGCTGCGGAAGTACCTACACTCGTCCGCGCCTCCCTCGTTGACCCGCCAGCGCCACTCGGGGCGGGTCGGATCCTCGGTGGGCTCCAGCCACAGCGTCATGACGAACGACCGTCCGGCAGGCGCGCGCTGAGCGTGCGCGTCACTAGCGGGCCGGGTTCGCGGCGTCATGCGGGCAGTATCTGGTGGGGCGCTTCCAACGCGCTTTCAAACGCGTCGGCAGTTCGTTCGGGGAGGGGCGCCGGTCAGCCGCGCGCGGAGAACGCCTGCCAGCCGCCCGCCAGGTTCGCCACGTCGGTGAACCCGGATCCGGCGAGGAGCTCGGCGGCCCGGAGGCTCCGGCCGCCCCACTGGCAGTAGCAGACGACGAGCGTCTCGCGCCAGCCCGCCAGCTCGTTCAGGCGGCCACGGAGCCCGGCCAGCGGCACGTTCACGCTTCCGCCGATGCTCCCCGTGGCGAGCTCCCACTCGTCGCGCACGTCCAGCAGCAGGTGCGCCTCGCCGGCCTCGCTGAGACGGGCGTACTGCGCGGCGGTGAGGGTCTTCACCCGGCCCAACGAGGGGGTTGGGGCGCCCGAGTCCGGGGCGCCCGGGTCTGGCGCGCCCGCGGCGTGTTCCTCGCCGCAGACGGGGCAGGCGGGGTCCCGCCCGTAGCGGAACTCGCCGAACTCGAGGCGCAGCCCGTCGAAGGTGACGAGCCTGCCCACTGCGGGCACGCCGACGCCCGCCAGCAGCTTGATCGCCTCGGTGGCCTGCAGCACGCCTATCACGCCCGGCAGGGCGCCGAGCACGCCGGCCTCGGAGCAACTGGGCATGGTCCCCGCGGCCGGCGGGCTCGGGTACAGGCACCGGTAGCACGGGCCGCCGGGCCGGAACACGGTGAGCTGGCCCTCGAAGCCGAGGACCGAGCCGTGGACGAGCGGCTTGCCGGCAAGGTAGGCGGCGTCGTTGAGGAGGTAGCGCGTGGCGAAGTTGTCGGAACCGTCGAGAATCACGTCGTAGTCGGCCATCAGCGCATGGGCGTTGGCCTCCGTCAGCCGCTCCGCGTGGGCCTCGAACAGGGTCGTCGGGTTGGCCTCGGCCACGGCGCGCGCGGCGGAGGCCACCTTGGCTGCGCCGACGTCGGCCTGGCGGTGGATCACCTGCCGGTGGAGGTTGCTCAGTTCCACGACGTCGTCGTCGATGACACCGATGCGGCCCACGCCCGCGGCCGCGAGGTAGAGGATGGCGGGCGACCCGAGCCCGCCCGCGCCGATCACGAGCACGGACCCGCGGGCCAGGCGCTCCTGCGCCTCCGGACCGAACCCCGCCAAGCGCAACTGGCGGTCGTAGCGTGTGATCTCGGCCTGCGTCAGCATCGGTCCCGCGCCCCGCCGCGCGCCGGCCGTGACCGGCTCCCCGCGGCCCTTTCGTGGCCAGGATAGTAGCACCGCCACGCCGGCGTCGGGCGCAAGGACCGCGCCGAGGCGGGGCTGGACAACCGGGAGGCCTGTGCTATCCTTCCGCCACGATCCAGGTCTTCGGCACCCAGCAAGCCCGTTACGCCTCCTCGACGTAGGACCAGCCCGTGGACGAACCGATGCTCACGCACGTGGACGACACGAACCAGCCGCGCATGGTGGACGTCGGAGCCAAGCCCCCGACGCGGCGCACGGCTCATGCCCGGGCCATCGTGCGGCTGCCGGCCGAGGTGAGGGCCGCCATCAACGGGAACGACATCGCGGGGCCCAAGGGCCCCGTCTTCGTCACTGCCAGCCTCGCGGGCGTCATGGCGGCGAAGCGCACGAGCGAGCTCATCCCCCTCTGCCACCCGCTGGCCACGGAAGAGTGTCGGGTGGACCTGACCCTCACCGACGACGGCGACGTGAGGATCGACTGTCGGGTCGGCCTGCACGGCAAGACCGGCGTGGAGATGGAAGCGCTCACGGGCGCGTCCGTGGCGGCGCTGACCGTGTACGACATGTGCAAGGCGCTCTCCCAAGACATGACGATCGAGGGGATCCACCTCGTCAGCAAGCGCGGAGGGAAGAGCGATGTCGGCTAGCACGAACTCGACTAGAACGACCTCGAGAAGTGCTGCGTCAGCACGTGACGTGGGGGTCGTGCACCCGTTCCTCGTCGACGTCGACTGCGCCGGCAATCCGGAGCCCACCGCCCACCTGCGCGCCGTCGCCCGGGCGTTGGAGCCGGACCTTCTCGTAGGGTGGGTGGACGATTCGGCGGCCGCCGGTGCGCCCGATCTCTTCGCCGCCCACTACTCGCTACTCGATCAAGACGTGGTGCTGCGAGCGCGCGCACCAGACGAGCTGCCAGGCGCCCCGGGCGATGATCCGCCACCACGTATCCCACGCCCGCCCGAGCAGGTCGCGGCCGAGGTGCGCGCTCGGCTAGCCGAGCGCGCCGCGCGGGTACCGCTCCTCGGGCTCGTGTTGGCCGGCGGCCGGAGCGAGCGGATGGGCCGCCCCAAGTGGGCGATCGAGTACCACGGCGCCCCGCAGGTTCGCGTCCTTCACGAGCTGCTCTCGCGCTTCTGCGAAGGAACGTACGTGTCCATCAGGGAGGAGCAGCTCGCCGAGCCGGTGCTCGCCGGCCTGCCGCACGTCGTGGACGCCTTCCGCGGCTTCGGGCCGCTCGGCGGGATCCTCACCGCCATGAACGGCCGGCGTGACGCCGCCTGGCTGGTGCTCGCCTGCGACCTGCCCGGCGTGACCGCCGCGACCGTCGAGCGGTTGCTGGCAGCGCGGGCGCCGTTCAGGTTCGCGACCGCCTACCGCAGCTCGTCCGACGGACTGCCGGAGCCGCTCGTCGCGGTCTACGAGCCCAAGGCGCGGCTGCGGCTCTTCCAGACGGCCGGGATGGGTTACGACTGTCCCCGGAAGATGCTCATCAACTCGCGCTGCGAGGTCGTTGACGGGGCGGACGCGGTCGAACTGGCCAACGTCAACTCTCCCGACGACTACGCCCTCGCCGTCGCCCGCTTGAAGCCCGGAGGTGCCGCATGACCAGCGAGAAGACGGTGCGGGTCGCCTATTACGCCCTCCTCCGCGAGGCGCGCGGGGAGGCGAGCGAACGGGTGGTCACGGCCGCGCGCGACGCCGCCGGCCTGTACGAGGAGCTCCGCGCCCTCCATTCGCTGCCGCTGCCGCGCAGCGCGCTCCGCGTGGCGATCAACGACGAGTTCGCGGCCTGGGAGCGCGAACTGGCGGACGGCGACCAGGTCGCCTTCATCCCGCCCGTGGCCGGAGGCTGACGTGTTCGCCGTCCAGCAGGGGTCGATCGACGTGGCGAGCTGGGCGCAGCTCCTGGAGGACCACGGCGCGGGAGCGGTCGTGGTCTTCGAGGGTCGCGTCAGGAACCGCGCGGACGGGAGAGCCGTGGAGGGACTGACGTACGAGGCGCACGAGGTCCTCGCCGTGAAGGAGGGCGAGCGGATCTTGGCCGAGGCGCTGCAGCGCTTCGCCATCCAGCGGGCGGCGGCGGTCCACCGCGTCGGACCCCTCGCCATCGGCGAATGTGCCGTCTGGGTGGGGGTCGCCGCGGAGCACCGTTCCGCCGCCTTCTCGGCGTGCAGTTTCGTGATCGACGAGATCAAGGCGCGCGTGCCCATCTGGAAGCACGAGCGCTACGAGACGGGCGAGGCCGCCTGGGTGGAGGGCCAACGCCCGCGGCCCGAGGAGGTGTGAGCGTGACGACGTCACGCCAGACCACCGGTGAAGCCGTGGCCGCGCAGAGGCTGAGCGACAGCTTCGGGCGCGTCATCAAGGACCTGCGCATCAGCGTCACGCCGCGCTGCAACCTGCGCTGCGACTACTGCAACCCGCTGGGGAGCGAGCAGTGCGAACCGCCGGGCGGTCTGAGCGTGCGCGACGTGGCCAACCTGATTGACGCGGCCGTGAGCCTCGGCCTTGGCGCGGTGCGGTTCACGGGTGGCGAGCCGCTCCTCAGGCGCGACCTGCCAGACATGATCCGGCACGCCAAGCGGGTCGCCAAGGTGCCCGACGTCGCCATCACGACCAACGGCACCCTGCTCGCCCGGCGCCTGCCAGAGCTGATCGACGCCGGGCTCGACCGCGTGAACGTCTCCCTCGACGCCCTCGACCCCCAGGTGTTCCGCTCCGTGACGGGCGGCAGCATCGTGCCCGTCCTGGCCGGCATCGAGGCGGCGTTCGAGGCGGGGCTGACGCCCCTGAAGATCAACGCGGTCGTGATACGCGGCACGAACGAGGAGGAGGTCGTGGGCCTCGCGGGGCTCACGCGGGAGCGGCCGCTCGAGGTGCGGTTCATCGAGTACATGCACCTCAACAACGCCCCGGCCGGCGAGTACCACGATCAGTTCGTGGCCGGCGCCGAGACCCGCGCGCGGATCGAGCGGGCCCACGGCGCCCTCGCACCGGTGCCGACCGACCCGAGCGCGCCGGCCCGGCGGTTCCGCGTGCCGGGTTGGTCGGGGACCCTCGGGTTCATCAACGCCGTCTCGGAGCCGTTCTGCGAGGGCTGCAGCCGCATGCGGATGACGAGCGACGCGCGCCTGCGGCCGTGCCTCATGCACGACTGGGAGCTCGGCGCGAGGAGCGCCCTCGACGACGCGGAACCCGTCGAGGCTCTCAGGCGGGCGCTGCGGACGGCGGCGTGGAACAAGGTGTTCTCCGGCATGCGGGAGGGGACCCGCGACCGGACCATGGTGGCCATAGGAGGTTGAGGCGCTCAGACCATGCCCCGCCTGTTCATAGCCGTCCCGGTTGACGACAACGTGCGCGCCAACCTTGCGCGCGTGGGCACCGCCGCCGACGCTCGCGGCGTCAGCTGGGTGCGTCCCGATAACCTCCACGTCACCCTGGCGTTCCTCGGCGAGGTGGAGGAACGGCGCGTGCCCGACGTGGAGGACGCGGCCTTCGCCGCCACGGAGGGTTTCCCTGGACCGCTGCGGCTCGCCGCTCAGGGAATCGGCGCCTTCCCCAACGAGCGCAGGGCCAAGGTCCTGTGGGCGGGCCTCACGGGCGACGTCCCGGCCCTCATCGAGCTCCAGGCGGCGCTCGCCAAGGAGCTACGCGCGGCCGGGTTCGAGCTCGACGACAAGCGCTTCCACCCGCACATCACGCTCGCGCGCATGAGGGTGCCCCAGCCCGTGCCCGCCAGGCTGGCAAGGCTGCAGGAGTACGGCGAGTGGGCAGCGGACGAGTTGCAGCTTGTTGAGAGCCACCTGCACGCCTCGGGCGCGCGGTACGTGGTGCGGGCCGATGTTCCGTTGGAGGACGGTCGGTTCGCCAGCTAGAGCGGTGCTGCGGGGAGTCGCAGTTCGGGGAAGTCCTGGCTGTAGCGCCCCGCGTCGAGCGTGAGTAGCTGATCGGCCGCTAGGAGGGCGTGTGCACCGACCATGAAGTCGACCAGCAGCCGCTTCGGTTGGCCTCCCGAAGACCGCCTCCGCCTAGCCGCGTAGGCTGCGAACGCCCGCCCTGTCTCGTCCCACATGCGCTGGGAGAACTGCTGATCCACCTGGACGCCCGAATCATGCAAGAACCGCGTGACGAACTCCCCCGTGGCCCCCGGGTGCGCCAGAAGCTCGACCAACACCGGCGCGCAGATGACCAGGCCGCCGGCACGCCTCGCCTCGTCCAGCCATCCAGCCATGGCGCCGCCCAACGGCTCGGCCGACCAAAGGGCCGAGATCACGTTCGTGTCTACAGCGCTTCGCACCCTCAGTCGTCTTCCCTGAGGTCACGCAACCAAGTACCGATCTCGTCCCTGGTCTCGAACGCTGGCAGCGCCCCGGCGTAGGCGGCGAAAGGGTTGTCGCCGCTGCGCACGGGCTTCAGGTACGTGAGCCCTTCCAACGTCACGAACTCGACGACGTCGCCCTGTTCCAGACCGAGCCGGGCACGGACCGCCTTGGGGATGGTGACCTGCCCCTTGCTCGTGATGGTGGCCTTCGTGTTCACCTTACTTCGCCTCCAAGAAGTAAGGATACCTCGCGGCGGTGCCGAAGACAGGTCTTACCAAGGACGCACCCGCGCAACCACCGGCCTCGAGCTGCTCCGTCAGAACCTCTCCACCGCCAGCGCCCCCACGTCGAGGCTCGTCGGCTCGCCCGCCACCAGCTCCCCCACCAGCTTGCCCGTGACGGGCGCCAGGCTCAGCCCCATCATCCCGTGGCCGGAGGCCACGACCAGGTTGGGGTAGCGCCTGGCGAGGCCGAGGTACGGCAGGCCGTCCGGCGAGAGCGGCCGGAAGCCGTGCCAGCGCGGGGCCGCCTGGAACTCGCTCGCCGACAGCCCGGGGAAGTACCGGAGCGCCGCCTCCACGATCCCTTGCACCCGCAGCTCGTTGGCGCGCTCGTCGAAGCCGCTAAGCTCCATGGTGCCGCCCACCCGCAGCTTCTCGCCCATGCGGGTCACGGCCACGCGCGCCTCCGTGAGGATGGACGGCACTGCGAGACGCTGCGACGGCCGCTCGAGCGTGAGGCTGTAACCCTTGCCGGGCTGCATGGGCACGTGCATGTCGAGTAGGCGCGCCAGCCGGCCGGTCCACGCGCCGGCGGCGAGCACGAAGGCGTCGCCCCTCACGGGCTCGGGTTGGCGCGGCGCCGCCACGCTCACGGCGCGGATCGTCGCCCCGTCGCGCTCGAAGCCGATGGCGTGCGCGCCGAAGCGGAACTCGACCCCGTCCGCCACCAACCTCGCCTGTAGGGCCCGCATGAGCGCGCCCGGGTCGAGGTGGGCGTCGTCGGGGAAGCGCACGCCCCCCACCACGTTCAGCTCAATGTCGGGCTCGAGCGCCCTCACCCCGGCCGCGTTCAGGACCTCGGCGCGGCTGCCGAGCTCCTTCGCCATCTCGGCCACGCGCGCCTCCTCGTCGAGGCCCTCCTGCGTGGCGCACAGCATGGTGAGACCGCGCCGCTCGAGGCCGATGCCGCCGCCGAGCTCCTCGTCGAGCCGCACGTACTCGTCGCGGCTCGCGAGGTTGAGCGCCA
>JACFNR010000023.1:0-31213 GCA_019454765.1 Trueperaceae bacterium
ACCGCATGATCGCCCCACGACCGAACTGCCGCTCGATCTGCGACAACGCCGCATCCAAGGCCTTCTTGCGCTGGTCGTCCATGGTCCCGCGTTCCTCCATCCGGTTACCGGGGAGCCCGTGACAGGCCCGCCCGAGCGTCTGCGCAGCGCGCGCTCGTCAGCGCAACGCCGACCGGAGGAGGTGCAGGCTGGTGAACGCGGTCCGTTCCCGTTGCCAAGGCCCACCTAGAGGTGGCAGGTCCACGGTTCTCACGGAGGTGCCCGTTCCACTAGCGATCGCGATGACTACCCGCGTGAGCGGGCGTTCTTCTCCTGCCGGTCCGGCGCCCCGCGCACCGGCGGAAGTCGGAGTCCGCCCCGGTCGGGACGAACCTCCGTTCGCGGTTCCGGCGCTTCGGGGGGCACTGCGTTCATCCGAGTTCGCATCGTCGTAGGCCGCCAGCACCGGGACGCAAGGTCCCAAGTTGGCCACGCCTAGGTCGACCTTGAAGAACGCCCGCACCGCGATCGCCAACGCGACGGCCACCTCGACCACCCCGTGGGGCAGTCGGTCGAGCAGCGAGTTGTCCACGCCGAGCGCTCTCATGGTCTCCGAGTCGCATGCTATCACGCTGCCACCGATGGCCCCGACGGCGCGCGTCGGTGCGTGCGTGGCGCCCGCGAGGGAGGTCGGCCGCGCCAGGGGGTCGACGCCTTCGTCGGCGCCCACCAGGTAGCCGGTGAGCACGCCGCCCGAACTGCCCTCGGCGATGGCGACGCGCTGGCGCCTGGCCCGCAACGCCGCGAGGACGAGGCGCGGCAGCTCGTCGGCGTCGTGGCCCCACACGCTGCCGTCGAGCAGGCCGGCCACCTTGCTGAGCGTGGGCCGGGCCAGCGCCGCCGCATGGTGGGCGTCCTGCGCCTTGGCCGCTACCCGTACGTGAACCCCGTCCGCCTTCGCGTACGTGGCCACGCTGGGGTTCGCCTGGTCCGTGAGCGCGCCGAGCCTCTCGGCCACCGCGGACTCGCCCACGCCGATGGTCTTGAACGTGTGAACGAAGAAGCGGCTGGTGGGTAGCGGGAGGCGCGGCATGGCCTCCTGGCGCCACATGCGGTCGAGTTCGCGCGGCGGCCCGGGCAGGGTGACGATGTACCGGGCCGCTCCGCCCCAGGTTCCTCGCACCAACCAGCCGGGCGCCGTGCCCACCGGGTTGGGTAGCACCTCGGCCGACGGGATGACGCGCGCCTGGCGCAGGTTGGAGGCCGGCATGGGCCGCCCACCCGCCGCGAAGCGGTCGCGGAGCCACGCCTCGATGGCGGGGTCGACGTGTTGCTCCTCGCCCACGACGCTCGCGACGGCGTCGCGCGTGAGATCGTCGTCGGTCGGACCGAGGCCGCCGGCGAGGACGATCAAGTCGCTCCGCTGCAGCGCCAGGCGCAAGGCCGCCGCGATGCGGGCGAGGTTGTCACCGACCCTGACCGCCCAGAAGACGTCGACGCCCGCCTCGGCCAGGTCGGCGGCGACGCGGGCGCTGTTGGTGTCCACGATCTCGCCCAGGAGCAGTTCCGTGCCGACGGTGATGATCTCGGCGTTCGCGATGGCGTTCATGAGGGAATCTACCAGGTGGGACTGGCGCGATCCGCACGTGACAGCCCACGGCGCATGTAGTAACCTGTGGGCGGTTCCTCCCCCCTAGGAACCAAGGTGAGGGCTTAGGCCTTCCACCATCTCCTCTCTTTGACCCTGCGATCCCCCACGCAGGGTCATTCTCATGTGGGTCCGACCCCTAGTGATGCCGGCTCCGGGCCGTGCCGACCGGGCGGCCGGGACCGGCCTAGAGGGTCAGGGCCCGTGCCCAGCCTGACGGGGACGGCGCCGCGGCCGGTGCTAGCATGAACCATGACCACGACCAGACCCACCTCGACAAGCGCGTCCAGGACGGCGGCTGGCCGGTCTCCGGCAGGAAGGTCCGCCGCGGGCGTGGAGCCCTCGGCCGGGCCCGATGCCGCTCACCCGGCAACGCTCGGCGCCCTGCGCGGCACGCGCTGGGAGCGCTTGGCCGGGCGCAGCGTGCGAGACGAACTCCGCGCCAACCTCGTCGCCCTCCTGCAACGGGGAGACGAGCTGTTCCCCGGCGTGCTGGGCTACCAGGACACCGTCGTTCCCGCCGTCGTGAACGCCCTGCTGAGCCGCCACAACTTCATCCTCCTCGGCTTGCGCGGGCAGGCCAAGACGCGCATCCTCCGCCAGCTCGTCACCCTGCTCGACCCCGTCGTGCCGTACATAGAGGGCACGGAGCTTCACGACGACCCGTTCGCCCCCCTGACCCTCGAGGGCAAGGAGATCGTCGCGGAGCGCGGCGAGGAGACCCCCGTCGCGTGGCTCGCTCGGGAGCACCGCTACGTCGAGAAGCTGGCCACGCCCGACACCACCGTCGCGGACATCGTCGGCGACATCGACCCCATCAAGGCCGCCCGCCTGGGAACGCGCCTGGGCGACGAGCGCGCCGTGCACTTCGGGCTGCTGCCGCGGGCCAATCGGGGGGTGTTCGCCATCAACGAGTTGCCCGACCTGGCGGGCAAGGTCCAGGTTGCGCTCTTCAACGCCATGCAGGAGGGCGACGTCCAGATCAAGGGCTACCCCATGCGCCTGCCGCTCGACGTGCTGCTGGTGTTCAGCGCCAACCCCGAGGACTACACGGCGCGGGGCAAGATCATCACCCCGCTCAAGGACCGCATAGGCAGCGAGGTGCGCACCCACTACCCGGAGACGGTGGAGGAGGGGATGGCCATCACGGGTCAGGAGGCGTGGACCGCGCGCGAGGAGGGCGTGGTGGTGCCAACGTTCGTCGCGGAGGCTGTCGAGGAGGTGGCGTTCCAGGCGCGCCTCGACCCCCGCGTCGACAAGCACTCGGGCGTGTCGCAGCGCCTGCCCATAAGTCTCCTCGAGAACGTGGTGAGTAGCGCCGAGCAGCGCGCGCTCACGCTCGGTGGCGAGAGCGTCGCCCGCATCTCCGACCTCTTCGCGGCCCTCCCCGCCGTGACGGGCAAGATCGAACTCGAGTACGAAGGGGAACTCAAGGGGGCCGAGGCGGTCGCGCGCGAGATCGTGCGGCGCGCGGTCGGTCAGGTCTACGCGCGGCGGTCCGCGGGTCTCGATCCCGCGGCGGTGGTCGGCTACTTCGACGAGGGCAACAGCCTGCGCCTTCCCGGCGCGCAGCCGTTGGGCGCCTGGCGCTCCCGTCTCACCGTCGTCCCCGGCCTGCTGGGCCTGGCGGCGGCGGTGGCCGCGACGGAGCCGTCCGGCGGCGACGTCGCCCCTGCCGACCTCGAGCTCGTGGCGGCGGAGTTCGTCCTGGAAGGCCTCCATGCGCGCCGCCTCATCGGGCGCAGCGAGGAGTCGGGTTACGCGGCGGCGGAGCCGGCGGAGGCCGGGCCGCGCCCGCGGTGGAACTGACGGCCCGGGCGGCGCTCGGGCCGGTCGGTGCGGAACCGGGCGGGAGGTGAGGCAGGTGGCAACGGTCAGGTACTCCAGGTACGAGGGCGGCCTCGACGACCTCGACATGGCCGACCTCATGCGGATGTTGCAGGAGCGCCTCCTGCAATCCGGGTTCGACCGCGACCCGTACGCCCCCGACCCCGACTACCGCCCCTCGCTGCAGGACCTGTACGACGCGATCGCCCAGGCCCTCATCGACAACGAGCTCGTTGCCCCCGAGGTCGTCAAGGCCGCCCTCGAGGCGGCCGACTGGCTCGATACCGACCTGGGACGGGCCGTCAAGGAGTTGGCCCAGCGACTGGAAGGGGAGGGGTACCTGCGGGCCTCGGGCGCCGAGCCGGGCGCCGACGACGGCGCCGACGACGGCGCCGGCGCGGGCGGCGCGGCCGGCAAGCACGCGAGCGCCAAGCGGTCCACCTTCGAACTGACCGACAAGGCCATCGACTTCCTCGGCTACCGCACCCTGAAGGACGTCCTCGGAGGGGCGGGTCGCTCCAGCATAGGTACCCACGACACCCACTTCACGACCACGGGCGTCGAGGCCACTGGTGCCACCAAGGAGTACGAGTTCGGCGACACCCTCAACCTCGACGTGCCGGCCACCCTGCTCCACGCGGTCGCGCGTGGGGCCGGAGGCATCGGCGGCGGCGTCGGAGGCAACGTCGGAGGCAACATAGGCGGTGGCGCCGGCCGCCTCGACCTCGAGGCGGGGGACCTCATGGTGGTCGAGTCCGAGTACTACTCCTCCGCCGCCACGGTGGTGATGCTCGACTGCAGCCACTCGATGATCCTCTACGGCGAGGACCGCTTCACCCCTGCCAAGCAGGTCGCGCTGGCGCTCGCCCACCTGATCCGCACGCAGTACCGGGGAGACACCGTCAAGTTCGTCCTGTTCCACAACGGCGCGGAGGAGATACCCCTGCAGAGGCTCGCGCAGGCGCAGGTGGGGCCCTACCACACGAACACGGCCCAAGGGCTCAGGCTGGCCCAGCGGCTGCTCCTGCGGCAGAACAAGGAGATGAAGCAGATCGTGATGATCACCGACGGCAAGCCGTCGGCCATCACCCTGCCGGACGGTCGCATCTACCGCAACGCCTACGGGCTCGACCCGCTGGTCCTGGGCGCCACCCTGCGAGAGGTCAACGCCTGCCGGCGCCACGGCATCCAGGTGAACACGTTCATGCTCGCCAAGGACCCCGAGCTCGTCGCGTTCGTGCAGCGGGTGAGCGCCATGACTCGCGGCAAGGCGTACTTCACCACCCCACGCACGATCGGCCGCTACGTGTTGCTCGATTACCAGTCCAGGCGGACGAAGCTCGTCAACTGACCCCGCGCGCCCGGCCCGTCGGCGAGCCGGGCGGCCCCGGCCCAACGGTCCTCACGCGGCGCCGTGAGTAAGTTGTCGGTACCGGCGCCGTGGGCGCCGGAGCGCCAGAGGGAGGCAGACATGGACTTGAGTGTGAGACCCCGCCCCGCGGACACGTCACGGCTCGGCCGAGGTCGCAGCCACCGTCGCCGCGCCGCCCTGCCGGCCCTCCTCCTGCTCGCCGCAGCGACTCTCCTGGGCGGAGCGCACGCCCAATGGGCTCCAGGCGTCACGCAGGAGGGCAGCGCCGTCACGGACGGCACAGTCACTGGCATCACTGGCACCGGCATCACTGGCACGGGCATCACCGTCACTGGCACCGGCGTCGCCTACGGCGAACCGGACCAGGCCGTGCTCACCCTGGGGGTGTCCGTCGCCGACGAGGCGGTCCGCCCCGCCCTCACGAACGCGGACGCGCGCATGGCGGCGGTCAAGCAGGCCCTGGTGACCCGCGGAGTGAGCGCGGACGACGTGCGGACCCTCAGCTTCAACGTGTGGCGGCAGGACGTGTTCGACGACGCCGGCACCGTCGCCGGCGAGCGCTACCACGTCGAACACCAGTACGAGGTCGTGGTTCGCGACGTAGACGCCGTGAGCGAGCTCCTCGCGGCCGCCGTCGACGCCGGCGCCAACAGCGTCGGTGGTGTCAGCTTCACCATCTCGAACCCGGACGAGCTGCGAGCCGCGGCAAGGGAGGCGGCCGTGCGCGACGCCGTGGCGCGCGCGGAGCACCTCGCCCGGTTGACGGGCGTGAGGCTCCTCACCCCCGACCGCGTGACCGAGGGGCCCGTCACCACCGGCGGCGCGCGGTACGACGTGCGCTACGCGGCCGAAGGCCTGGGAGGCGGCGTGAGCGCCGGGCAGCTGTCCGTGCAGGTCGACGTCACCATCACGTTCGCCACCGCCACCCTGGGGAGCGAGTGAGCTCGCTCCCCAGGGCGAGCCAACCGGCCCCTCTGGGCTGCCCTCACTCGAACGAGCGGGACAACCGGTCCAGCGCCTGTATGGCGGGTCCGTAGTTCGGGTCGGCCGACCTGGCCGCCCGGTAGTTGACCTCGGCGCGGTCGACCTCGCCGAGAAGTTCGTAAGCCTCGCCCAGGCGGTAGTACGCCTCGACGTAAGCGGGGCTGCCGGGCCGCGCCTCGCCGGGATCGGTCGCCTCGAACACGTCGATGGCGGCGTTGAACGACGCGATCGCCTCGTCGAGCCGCCCCGCGTACATGAGCAGCCGCCCCTTGTCGACGTAGGGCCACAGCTCCGCGCGCCCCCGCTCCGTGTCCGCGGCCGCATCGAAGGCGGCGATGGCCTCGTCGTAGCGCCCCGCCTGCCACGCCACCCGGCCCCAATCCATCGCGAAGCGGTAGTCGCGGCTGCGCAGGAACGCGTTCTGCAGGGCGCGCAACGCCCCGACGGGGTCGCCCGTGGCGGCGCGCAACAGCCCCTGAAGGTTCACGATGGCGGGGTCGGCGTCGCCCTCCAGGGCGATGGCGCGGTCCAGGGCCGAGGCGGCGCGCTCCAGGTCGCCCGTCAGGTAGAGCGCGCGGGCGAACAGGAAGTGAGCGCGCCCCTCGTCCGGGAAGCGCGCCACCAACTCGGGACCGTTCAGGCGCGCCGCGGAGTTGTAGTAGCCCTGCGCCAGCAACGCCTCCATCTGAGCGAACTCGGCCGCCTGCGCCCAGGCGAGCCCGCCGAGCGAGAGCGCGGCGAGCGAGAGCGCGCCGAGCAAGAGCGCGCCGAGCAGCCACGCGCCCCCGACCAGCGCTCCGTGGCGCGCTCCGCCCGTGGGCCGGCGCCGGCGCGCTTCGCGGCCGGTCGCGCAGGCGCGCGCGACGTGCAGGTGACCTCCGGGCCTCACGCTGTCAGGGTAACCCGGCCCGCCGTGAGAACTCAGCGCGGAACACGGCGGCGCGCCAGCGCGGCCGCCAACCAGTCCAGGCCCTCGTCGGCAAGTCGCGTCAGGTGCAGCGCCGCGTGCTCCGCGATGGGCGGGGCGCTCCTGACGAGGTTGAGGAGGGCGCGCTCGTCGACGGGCCGTTGGAAGGCCGGCGCCACCGCCTGCGAGAGGAAGCCGCGGACCTTCGGGTCGTACGACAGGCCGGCGAAACCCACCCCGAGGCGGGCGGCCAGGATGCAGCCGTGCAACCGCACCGACACGACGTAGCGCGCGCCGCTCAGGGCGCGCAGGGCGGCGGCGGGGGTGCTGGCGTCTCGGACCTCGAGGGTCGGCGCCATGTGGGCCAGGCGCGCGACGGCGGGTGCGTCCTGCCGCGGGTGGAAGGCGGCAGCCGCGAGGGGCACGCCGTCCTCGCTCAACTGCAGCGCCAGGGACTCGAGCGCGGAGTTGAGGGCGTCCTGTCCGCCGCGCGGCACCAACACGACGGGGCCGTCGCGGCTCGGCGGCGCCACGTCAAGGGGCACCTCGACGAGGAGCGCCGGGTCGGCCACCAACACCCCGGTGAGACCCAGTTCGCCGGCCAGCGCCAACGAGTCCTCGTCCCGCACCGCCAAGGGCACCCCGGCGAGGACGCGCGCGACCCGGGCGCGCCCGGCCGGGCTGAGGAGCCCGAGCGACTGCCCGTACACCGCCACCCGCCGCCCCGAGGCGCGCGCCAGGCGCAGCACGCCCAGGTAGTAGTCGAGGCTGCGCGCGCTGGTGGCGTCCTGGAGCAGGCCCCCGCCGCCCGACAGGACGGCGCCTGCCCAGGCCAGCGCGGGCCCCAACCCGGCGAGGCGGTGGAAGGCCCGGACCCCGTGCATGCGAGACGTGGCGCCGGGGTCGGCCGACAGGACCGCAACGCCGAGACCGCGCGCCCGCAGCCCGGCGACGAGCCCGGCGAGGAGCGCCTCGTCGCCGACGTTGCCGGCCCCGTAGTAACCGCTGAGCAGCACCCTCACGCTCAGCGCCTCAGGCGGACGGCCGCTGGCCGTGGGCGTCGGCTGGGGCGCTCCGCAACCAGGCGGTCACGAGCCGGGTGGCCAGGCCGGCGAGGGGCGCCAGGACCGCCCCGACGACGATCCCCACCAGCAGCGCGACGGCCGTCCGCTCGAGCGAGATCAGGAGAGGCGTGTGGTAGTGACTGAACGAGTTGAGGACGCTCGCCTGCGCCACCACCCCTCCGGTGAGGAGCAAGCCGCGCAACCACGCGGGCCAGCCCGGCAGGGCAAGGGCGAGGATGGCGAGCGGATGGCCGAGCAACTCCTTGAACCGCGGGCGCGCCACGAACTCGCCCAGGAGCGAGCGCAGCGTCAACTCGAACTGGCTCACGCCGATGACGGGGTCGTTGCCGCGCCTAAGCAGCACGACCAACACCGCCGCGACAACGACGAGCCCCAGCGCCACGTGCGAGAAGGTGATGTGGGTCGTGAGCATCTGCTTGAGCCAGAGCACGGGCCGCTTCAGCCTGAGCAGGTACGCCGCCAAGAACATGGCGGGCGGGACGACGAGGGTGAGCCCCACCCCGGAGAACGGCCGGATGGCCAGGAGCGTGTCGCGCTCGCTACCGACGGCCGCCAGCAGCAGCGCTCCGGCGAGGCTCACGAGGGTCGCGCCGAGGATGGCCGGCAGCCGCTCCTTGAACGTCAGGTAGCCGAGGGTGGGGAAGACGAGCGCCGCCAACAGGGCAACGGCGTCCCAGGAGGCGCCGGCGAAGTAGACGGCCGCGCCGACCACCAGGGCCATGGCGGCGAGTCCCAACGGCGCTGGGAAGCGGCGCGCCAGCAGCGCCACGCCCGCCAGCACCCCTATGGCGGCGAGGGCGCGCAGCCAACCTGTCGTGACGTAGCTCGTCTCGAGGCTCGAGAGGGTGCCGACGCGGTAACCCTGCGCCGTGAGCGTCTTCGTGAGCGAGGAGACCAGCCTCTCGGTGTTCTCGATCGGGTCGCCCAGCTCGACCGTGGTGTATGGCCGCAGGTAGAGGAGCCGCACGTTGCGCTCCTGGACGGCGAGGAGGTACTTGTCGACGAGGTCGGCGGGGCGCAGGCGCCTGTCGATGTAGTCCTGGTTGAAGCTGAGGAGCCGCACGGTGGGCACCCGCCCGGCAACCTTCGCCATCCCGCTCTGGGGCGTGCCCTCGATGACGGCCGTGTAATGCCCTTGGGAGGCGGCGACCAGCTCCTCGAGGCCCGCCGGCCAGCCCGCCAGTTGCGTGCCGGCGTGCACCAGGTAGGTGGCGGCGGCGGGGAAGTCGCTCCCCACCCCCTCCGTGCGGTAGGGCGCGTTGCGGGGCCGGTAGGCGATGTCGAAGCCCGCCGCCCGCCAGAGCTCGAGCTGCGCCTCGTCCGGACCGGCCGGAAGCACGTTCTTCACGTCGCCGGGCCACAGGTACCAGGTGCGCCCGTCGAGCTCGAACGAACGCGCCGCGGGCACGTTCTTGGCTATCAGGCGGTCGAGCACCCCCGGCGCGAGGGCCGTGACGAGGGTGGCGTTCGACGGGACCGGCGGCGCGGGCCTCCCGGCCGCCACCAGCTGAGCCTTGAGCTCCGACCCGAGCATGGTGGCGGCGTAACCCTTCGCGGCGAGCGTCTCGATGGTGTCCTCGTAGAGCGCCACGCCGGGCAGGCCGAGGGCCTGGTAGCGGCGGCCCAGCTCCAGGCTGGTGACGCCGATCATGTCGCCCTGGGTGGCCAACGCCTGCTCGTCCATGACGATGGCGACCGCCTCGCGGCTACCCTCCGCCGCCACGCGGCGAGCCGCCAGCACGGCGGCCGGGACGAGCGCCAAGACCACGACCGCCCATAGGAGGCGGTCGGCGACCGTGCTCCTGGGGGGCCGGTAGCTCAAGCCCTACCCCTTCCGTGGCGCCGCAGGTAGGCGTCGACGTGATCGACCAGGACCTCGAGCGCCACCCGGTTCTTGCCGCCCTCCGGCAGGATCAGGTCCGCGTACTGCTTGGTGGGCTCGACGAACAGGTCGTGCATCGGTTTCACCGTGCGCCGGTACTGGGCGATCACCGACTGGGCGCTGCGGCCACGCTCCTCGACGTCTCGTTCGAGGCGCCTGATGAAGCGCTCGTCGGGGGGCGCGTCGACGAACACCTTGAGCTGCATCCGCTCCCTCAGGTGGGGGTCGAACAGGACGAGGATGCCCTCGACGATGATGATGGGTGCCGGGGCGAGGCGCAGGGTGGCGTTGGAGCGGTCGTGCTGAGCGAAGTCGTAGACCGGGCGCTCGACCGACTCCCCGGCGGCGAGTCTGTCGACGTGCTGCACGAGGAGTTCCGTGTCGAACGCGCTCGGCTCGTCGTAGTTCGTGAGGACGCGGGCCTCGAACGGCATGTCGCCCTGCGCGCGGTAGTAGGCGTCCTGCGGCAGCAGGAGGGCGTTGCCGGGTCCCGCCTCGGCCAGGAGCGCCTTGGCGACGGTCGTCTTGCCTGACCCGGTGCCCCCCGCCAGCCCGATCACCTTCGGGCGTTCCGTCATCGCTCCTCGGCGGTGGTCGTGGCGCCGGCGGCGGCGCCCGGTCGCCCGGCCGCGCGCTGCGCGGCCGCGCGCTGCGCAGCGGCGCGGATGAAGCCCGCGAACGGTGGGCTCGGGCGCATGAGGCGCGACTTGAACTCGGGGTGCGACTGCACCCCGAGGAAGAACGGGTGACCCGGCAACTCGATCGACTCGACCAGGCCCCGCCCGCGGCCGGCCATCCCAGGCGTGACCCCGCCGATGACGAGGCCCGCGCCCGTGAGGCGCTCCACGTAATCCGGGTTCACCTCGTAGCGGTGCCGGTGACGCTCGGTCACGGTGGCGCCACCGCCCCACTCGGCGTACAGCCCCGCCACCAGGCTGCCAGGGGTGAGGTCCATCGGCCAGCTGCCGAGGCGCATCGTGCCGCCCATGTCGGCGACCTCCAACTGCTCTGGCATGAGGCCGATGACGGGGTCGGTCGTGTACGGGTCGAACTCGGTCGAGTTCGCGCCCGGCAGGCCGGCCACGTTCCTGGCGAACTCGATGACGGCCACCTGCATGCCGAGACAGATGCCGAGGAACGGCACGCCGTGCTCGCGCGCCAGCTTGGCGGCGCGGACCTTCCCCTCGATCCCCCTGATGCCGAAGCCGCCCGGCACCAGGATGCCCGCGTAGCCCGTCAGGTCACCGAGGTCGCCCTCGACGAGGTCCTCGGCGTTCACCCAGCTGATGTCGACGGCGGCGTCGTTGGCGATCCCCGCGTGCTTCAACGCCTCCATCAGGCTCAGGTAGGCGTCGGGCATGGCCACGTACTTGCCCACCACCGCGATGTCGACGCGCCGCCCGGGGTGCCTCAGCGTGCGGACGGCCCCCTGCCACACGCGCAGCTCGGGCGTCACCTTCTCGAGTCCGAGCAGCTCCTCGACGAAGCGACCGACCCCCTGCTGCTCGAGCATCTCCGGCACCGCGTAGACGAAGTCGGCGTCGTAGGCGCTGAACACCGCGTCTGGCGACACGTTGGCGAACAGCGCGATCTTGCGCCTGCCCCCCTCCGGCACGGCGTACTGCGAGCGCAACACCAGGGCGTCGGGCTGGATGCCGACGCCGCGCAGGGTGGCCACGGAGTGCTGCGTCGGCTTGGTCTTGTGCTCCTCGCTTGCGCTCAGGTACGGCACGAGCGTGACGTGCAGGTAGAGGGTGTTGGCGCGGCCGAGCTCGAAGCGCATCTGCCGGATCGCCTCGAGGAACGGCAACGACTCGATGTCGCCGACCGTGCCGCCGACCTCGACGAGGACGATCTCGGCGTCCGCCGCGTCGCCCGCCTCGAAGATGCGGCGCTTGATCTCGTCGGTGACGTGCGGGATGACCTGCACCGTGTGCGACAGGTAGGCGCCGCGTCGCTCCTGCTCGATGACGCGGAGGTAGACCTGGCCCGTCGTGATGCTGTTGTCGCGCCCCAGGTCGACGTCCAGGAAGCGTTCGTAGGTGCCGATGTCGAGGTCCGTCTCCGCCCCGTCGTCGGTGACGAACACCTCGCCGTGCTCGTACGGCCGCATCGTGCCCGCGTCGACGTTGACGTACGGGTCTATCTTGACGGCCGTTACCCGGTAGCCGCGGGCGCGCAGCAGCGCTCCGATGCTCGAGGTGGTGATGCCCTTCCCGAGACTGGAGACCACGCCGCCCGTGACGAAGATGTACTTTCTGTCCACCGCTCACCTTCCCGGGGCTCAATGCTAGCACCGCGCGCCGTGGCGGGGTCGCCCAGGGGGCGCGCCCCCTGGGCGCGCGGGCGCGTGGTACAGTCGCGCCCGACCCCGCCTTCACGACGGGTCGGGCGCGGCGCGGCACGGCCCGCGCCTAGGAGGCCCAGCTGCGCGTGAACCAGGAACCAGACGAGGCGGCCGAGCCGGGCACGCCTGAGCGCGAGACCGAAGCCCCTGCCGGCGGCGCCTCCCTGCGCCCGGGCATCCTGTTCGTCATGACCGGGGCGTCGGGCGTGGGCAAGGACACCATCAGGCGGGCGGCGGCCCCGTTCCTCGCCGACATGACCTACTCGATCTCCGCCACCACCCGCGCGCGCCGGCCCGGCGAGGTCGACGGCGTGCAGTACCACTTCGTGTCGCGCGGCGACTTCGAGCGGATGATCGACGACCAAGCGCTGCTCGAGTACGCCGACTACGTCGGTGATTACTACGGCACGCCGGAGGCGCCAGTGCGGCAGGCGTTGGCGGAAGGGCGCGACGTGCTGCTCGAGGTGGAGCTGGTCGGCGCCCGTCAGGTCAAGAGGCGCCTCCCGGAGGCCGTGATGCTCTTCATCGCGCCGCCGTCGCTGGCGGAGCTCGAGCGGCGGCTCCGCGGTCGCGGCACGGACAGCGAGGAGAAGATCCAGAAGCGACTCGCGCGGGCCAGGGAGGAGATCCGGGCCCTGCGCGAGTTCGACTACCTGGTCGTGAATGACGAGGTGGGGCGAGCCGTCGAGGAGTTCGAGGCCGTCATCCGCGCGGAACGCGCGCGCGCCAGACTCGTCACGGACGCGCGCCTCGCCGAGTTCCTGCGCGCCGGCCCGGCGGGTCGGACCTGACACCCCCGCCAGGGCGCGTCGCGGGTTAGAATCGACGGTCGACCGCGGGGCGCCCGCGTCGGGCGGGCCGTGAGCGGCCCAGCAGGGAGGGGCCGATGGCTCAAGAAGGGTACGACAAGCTTATCAACCTCACCGACTCGCGCTACCGCCTGTCGATGGTCGTGGCGTTGCGCGCGGCGCAACTGAAGATGGGCGTGCCCACCGTCCTCGAGCCCGGCACGCTGTCCAGCATGGAGAACAGCGTGACCGTCGCGATGAAGGAGCTCGAGACCGGCGCCGGCGTCGTCTGGGGCGACGATCTTCCGCCGCTCGACGAGGTCCGCCGCCTGGTCGAGGTCCGCAAGCCGGAGCCCGTGAACACCTTCGTCGGCACGCCGTTCGACGACGACGACGACTGACGCGCGCGTGACCGTGCCGGCGTCGGCGCGCGGCGGATCGCGGGCTCGCCGTTCCCGACCCGGATGCTAGGCTGATGCGCGATGGCGAGCAAGGAACACCGTCAGCGACTCATCGTCGAGCTGGTCGAGAACGAGTTCATCTCAACCCAGGCTGAGATCGCCGCCCGCCTCGCGCAGGGCGGCATCAACGTGACGCAGGCGACCATCAGCCGCGACGTGAGCGAGTTGCGCCTCGTCAGGGTGCCGTCTGGGCGCGGCAGGCACAGGTACAGCGCCACGCCGATGGTGATGCAAGACGACGTGGAGCGGGAGCTGCGCGACCGCTTCAGGTTGTTCGTGCGCGACCTCGACAGGGGCGAGAACATCATCGTGGTGAGCACCGACGAGGGGCACGCCTCCGGCGTCGCCTTCGTGATCGACAAGCTCGAGCGCGACGAGATCGTCGGGACCCTCGCGGGCCAGAACGCCATCCTCGTGGTGGCGCGCACGGTCGCCGCCGCCCAGGTGCTTCTCGAGGAGTTCGAACGGTTCCTCGAGTGACATCCGCGAGGCGCCGCACCTGAAAGTTCCGTAGGGGGCGTGCTAGCCTTAGCCGCACTGGAGGAACAGATGTCACGTCCGTCCCGCCGCCTGCTGCTTCCCTTGCTCATCGTGTTCGCCGCCGTCGCCGCGCCCCACGCGGCCGTCAGGGCGGCCGCCATGGCCGTGCACCCGTTCGACAGCGACGACCCGCTACTTGGCATGGCCGTCGCCGAAGAACTCGCCACCGCCTTCGCAGGCGTCGACCTGCTCCTCGGGCCCGAGGTGACGTCCGGCGCGGTGCCTCCCATCATGGCAGGCGGGGGGTTCGTCGGGCTCACCCGCGTGACGGGCCAGGACCCGATGTACGGCGCCGCCGGCGTGGGCCTCTTGCGAGGGGCGCTGGGCGTCGACGTCGTGGTGACCGGTCGCGTACTCGTCGTGGACGACGCCTACCGCCTCCTGCTCGCCGTGGCCGGACCCACCGGGGTGACCACGGCCACGGTGGAGGCGCCTCACGCCCGGCGCGACCGCCTCGTCGCCAAGGCCGCCCGAGTGGTGGCGCAGGCCGAGCCGACGCTACCGCGCCCGGCTCCACCGGCGGCGCCCGAGCTCGACGGCGCCTACGCCACCTACGTGACGGCGCTGGTGTACGCGAGCGGCGGGCTCGTCGGCGACGCCTCCGCCCTCCTCGCCACCGTGGCCGACGCCGACCTGCCCGGCCGCGCCCTGCGGTTGCGCGAGGACCTCGCGGGAGCCGCCGATCCCACGGCGGCCGAGCCGGTGACCTCCGGCACGCGCCTCCTGCGGCGGGCGCTGTTCGCGCTCGGCGTAGACGCCTTCGACGAGGACGCCGCGTTCGCTGCGTTCGAGGCCGCCGCCGCCGCGACGCACCGACCCGTGGCGGAGGCGTGGGCCGCCGTGCTTGCCGCCAGCGTGGGCGACTACGCCACCGCGGGGGCCGCCCTGTCGACGGCCACCGACGGCGGCGGTTACCCGTACGGCGAGGCGCTGGCCGCCTCCCTGGCCTGGGCGCAGGGCGATCAGGGCGCCGCGCTCGCCGCGGTGCGCGCCCTGACGGGGCGCGCCCTGACGGGGCGCGCAGGCGCCCACCTGCCGGCCGCCCTCCTCGGCGCCTCGTTGGTGGCTCAGCTCGCCGACGCGGCCGACGAGGAGACCGCCGCGCTCGAGGCGCTCACGCGCCAGGCGCCGTTCCTCGTCTACCCGTTCGAGCGGTTGTCGTTCCTGGCCTTCGACCGCGACGACGCCCTGGCGGCGGCGGAGGCGCTGGCCCCCGCCGTCGAGCTGGACCCGGAGTCGGACCTCTACTGGACGAACCTCGGGTGGGCCTACTACCTCCTCGGCTTCCTGGAGCGCAGCGAGGCCGCCTCGCTGAGGGCGGTCGAGCTCGACGCCAACCAGTACATCGCCCTCTACAACATCGGACTGGTGCGAAGCGTCACCGGGAGACCGGCCGCCGCGGAGGAGGCGTACGCCCGGGCCACGCGGCTCGACCCGGCCATCGACGACGAGGCCGTCAAGGACCTCGAGGTCGCGCTGACCCGCTTCCCTGACGCGGCCGGCGTGAGCTACTCCCTGGCGCGCCTCTACGAGGCGGAGGGGCGACGCGACGAGGCCAAGGCGCAGTACGGCCGCTTCGTCGCGATGGCCGGCGACGACGCCGGCTTCGCCACGCAGGTCGGCGCGGCCCGCGAGCGGCTCGTCGCGCTCGACGCGCCGCCGCCGCCGCTCGAGCTCCTCGGCGCGGTGCAGGCCCGACTGGGTGCGCGCGGACCGGACGCCACGCCCTACCACCCCGGCGACCGGCTGTACCCGACCTTCGAGGTCAGCACGCCGGGCGAGCAGCTGCCGGGGCGACTCACGGTGACCCTCACCCTCCTGACCGAGGGGGGCGAGGAGGTGGCCGCGGGCGGCGACGACGTCGTCGTGCCTAGCGGCGCCGTCGGTTACGTCATCGATTCGCTCTTCCTCGACCTGCCGGTCGACCTGGCGCCGGGCGGTTACGAGCTGCGGGTGGAGGTGAGCGCGCTCGACGGCAGCCACGCCGAGGGCAGCGCGACCGTGGCGGTTGCCGGTGAGCCCGTCGCCCTGCGGCGCCTGTTGAGCCGCGGCGTCGTGATGACCGCCCTCGACTCGGGAGCGCCCCTCTACGACGCCTCCATGCTCGCCAGACCTGACGCCCTCACCGATGCGCTCCTGGCCGAGCTGGCGGCCGCCGCCGGCGCGGCCGACGACGCCCTGCCCAGGGTGACGACGGGGCGGTTCGCGGGCAAGAGCGGCGCCGAGCTGTTCGGCGGCAGCACGGCCGCCGACGTCGACGCCTACCTGGCCTACCTCTTAGCCGGCGGCACGGCGGACTACCGGTTCGTGTTCGTGGACGCCTACGCGGCGTGGGCCCTGGACGGAGCGCCGGCGGCGCCCTGACCCCCCGCGGGACGGGGCACCTCCCAGGTGAAGGGGAGGCCCGCTTGGCGCCGATGCGCCGCGTCAGCCCCCGAAGAGGCGCCCGAAGATCCTGAACCCCGCCACGTAGGTCCCGGTGGCCGACCCCAGGGTCGTGAGCACGAAGACGAGCAGCACGCGGGCGGCGCGGTTGCGCCACCAGCCCCGGGCTGTCGTGACGTCGCGCCGCAGCGCCTCGAAGTCGCCGACGCTCGGGCGGCGCAACCATAGCTCGGTCCCCGCCGCCACGAACCCGACCCCGATCAGGGGGTTGAGGGCCGTGAACGGCGACGCAACCGCCGCCGCCACCACCGTCACCGGGTGGGCCAGCGCCACCAGCGCGCCCAGCGCGCTCAGGACCACGTGGATGAGGGTCCACTCCGTCAGCAGCGTGAGGCCGACGTCCGGGCTGCGCAGGAAACCGACGACGAAGCCCGCCAGCACGAGCGCGACCACCAGCCAAGGCAGCGCCTTCGTGAGGGGGGTCGGCGGCGGCACGACCTCCAGGCGCGCCGTGGTCGCGGCGGGGTCGCTCGGCGGCCCCGACAGGAGGGCGGCGACGCCCTTGAGGTGGCCGGCGCCCACCACGACCAGGACGTCCCTGTGGCCGGGAGCGCGCTCCAACAGCCTGGCGACCATGTACTCGTCGCGCTCCGCCACGAGCGGCCGGTAGATGCGCTCGCTCTTGGCCGCGAACTCCGTGAACGTCGACTCCAGGATGTCGCCCTCCTTGAGGGCCTCCACGTCCGCCTCGGAGATCTTGTCGCTGCTGAAGGCGGACGCGATCAGGCCGGCGAACAGCGTGAGTCGCTGCCACCAGCCGAGGTTGGCGTTGACGCGCCTCAGCGTCACGCCGATGTCGCGGTCGATGAGCAGCACCGGCAGCTGCGCGGCCTTCGCCCCGGCGATGGCGGCCCGCATCTCCGCCCCCGGCTCCACCCCGAACTGCTCCGCCATCCGTTGCTGGAACGCCGCCAGGGCAAGGTTGACGGCGAGCATGCCGGCCTTGCCCTGCCTCAGCACCTTCAGCAGGTCCATCTGGGCGTGCGCCTCCGGCTCGGTGAGGGCGCGGTAGCGGCCGGCGTCGAGCTCGATGGCGACCGCGTCGAAGCGGCCGCCGGCGATCATCTTGGTGACCACCTCAGCGCTCGTTCGCGAGACGTGCGCCGTCCCGAGGAGCGTGTAGCGCACTCCCGCTCGTTCCACGACCTCGAGTGGTTGGTCGCCGGCAAGCGCGCGCAGCTCCTCGACCGTGGGAGGGGCGGCGTGCTCGGGGGGCGGGGCGGCGTCGGCGGCCGGCGTGGCGGCGTCGTCGACGCCCGGGGCCGCGTGGGGCTCGTCGGTCATGCCGAAGTGTACCCTCGGCCGCGCACCGCCCCGTCGCGCCCGTCGGGCGCGCCCGGTGGGCGCGCCCGCCGCGTGGCCGCGACCGCTTCATTAGAATCGGGGGGTGAGCATCACCGTTGCCGCTCGAGCGGCACAACGCGGGGGGTCGTATGGGTAGGGTGCCGACGTCCGTCGGGCCGACGTCCGTCGGGCCGACGTCCGTCGGGCCGACGTCCGTGGGGCCGACGTCCGCCGGGCCGACCCTCGTCAAGCGGGTCACGGGTGAGGAGAGCCTCTCGCATCACGTGCGCCTGGCGCGGCTCTGGCTGCCGCTCGCCATCGTCGGGGTCGTCGTCGTCTACCAACTCATCGTCGTGCCGCTGGGCGGCCCGACGTTCCGGTTCTGGGCGCCGCTGCTCTTCTACGGCATCCTGGGGCCGCTGGCGACGTACGTGACGCTGAACTGGATCGCCAGGGAAGCCAAGGCCCACGAGCAGGCGCAGGCGGACCTGGCGCGCCTCTACCGCGAGCTGCGCTCCAGCCACGAGCTGCTGGGCGCCATCCAGGACGTCACGCTTCGCTACGCCGCCGCGCCCGACATCGAGGGCACCATCGCGGTGGCGGTGCGCGGCGTGGCGAAGGTCACCGGCGCCGAGGCCGTCGGGCTGGTGATGGGTCCCGCCGAGTACGGGGCGGCCAGCGGCGTCGGGCTCACGCCCGAACTCGCGGCCGACGCGCAGGGCCGCGACGCGGACCTGCGCCGCGGCAAGGCCGGCAGCGGTCAGCGCGAGGCCCTGGGGGAGTACCTCGGCGCCGACGGCGAGCGCCTGGTCGTCCTCAGCGCGCCCCTGTCGTGGGGTGGGCGTCCCGAGGGCTCGTTGCACGCCTACTACCGGGGGGCCCCGAGCGCCGGCAGTCGCGAGGCGTTCGGCATCCTCGCCTCGCAGTTCTCGGCCGTGGCCGAGGCGACCAACCTGCGCATGCGCGACCTACTCACGCTCATCGAGGTCGACCGGCGCTTGCGGGCCGAGGGCAACCTCGAACGCCTACTTGACGCGGTGCTCACCGAGATGATGGCGCGCGTGGCCGCCGGCGCGGGCGGTGTCTTCCTGCTGGAGGACGGGTCGCGCCTGCAGCTGCGCGCCAGCCTGGGGATCGGGCGCGTCACGGTTCCGCCCAGCTGGAAGGTGGGGGAGGGGATAGTCGGGCGCGTGGCGCTCAAGGGGGAGCCGACTGTGATCGAGAGGCTCGGCGACGCCGAGCGGGCCGCTTCGGGCCCGCTACTCAAGGAGGCCGGTAGCGCGGTGGCGCTCCCGCTGACGACCGACGACAGGCTCCTCGGCGTCATCGTGTTGTCTCACGCCGACGAGGCGCACTTCGACAGGCGCGCCATCCCGTTCCTGGGGCTGCTGGCCACCCAGGCGAGCCTGGCCGTCAGGAACGCCACCGCCTACCTACAGTCGGAGGAGCTCGCCATCGTGGAGGAGCGCGCGCGCATCGCCCGGGAGATCCACGACGGTGTCGCGCAGCTCCTCGCCTTCTCCCTCCTCAAGCTCGACCTGGCGGACAAGCTCCTGCCGAAGGACCCCGAGAAGGCGCGACAGTCGTTGGGGCAGGCCCGCGACACGGTGCGCGAGACCATCAAGGAGGTGAGGCGCTCCATCTTCGCGCTCAGGCCGGTCGACCTGGAGCGCCACGGCTTCGTGGAGACCGTCAGGCGCTACGTCGCCGACTTCGGTCAGCAGAACGACGTCCAGGCTCGCATCGAGGTGGGCGAACTCCCCTCCCTGTCGGTGAAGCAGGAGGCCGTGCTGTTCAGGATCTTCCAGGAGGCGATGCACAACGTTGCCAAGCACGCCAGGGCGAGCGAGGTGGCGGTGCGCCTGGGCACGGCGCCCGACGGGATGGCCTACGTGACGGTGACCGACGATGGCCACGGCTTCGACCCTCAGAGCGTGGGCGACCGGGTGACGTCGGCGGGCGGCCTGGGCCTGAAGCAGATGCGCGAGCGCGTCGAGGCGCGCGGGGGGCGCCTCGACGTGACCTCGCAAGCGGGCGGCGGCACCACCGTCTCGGCGGCGATACCGTCCTGACGCCCGGTGGTCGTGAGCGGGGCGCCCCGCGGCTCGGTTACTTGTTGCGGCGGTACGAGTCGCCGAAGCGCTTCTGGAACTTCTCGACGCGCCCCTCGGTGTCGATGAACCGCTGCTCGCCCGTGTAGAACGGGTGGTTGCCCGACCAGACGTCGACGTGCAGTTCCGGCTTCGTGCTGTAGGTCTCCATGACGACCTCGCCGTCGCAGATGACCTTGCAGGGCACCATCTTGGGGTGGATGTTCTTCTTCATCGCGTTCCTCCGCGGGCGCAAGGCCCGGTCGTGTCAACCCTGGGATGTTAGCACGGCGGAAGCGTCAAAGCTAACCGGCGTCAGGGCCCGCGCGCTCTGCGAGCTGGCGCTTGATGCGCGTCACGATGGCGCCCATGCCGCGAAGCCGCATGGGCGAGATGAGTTCTGCCAGGCCCATCGCCTGGTAGAAGTCGTCGGGAACGCCCATGACCTCCGCGACCGTCGCTCCCGCCAGGCCGGCCCCCACCACCGCCGCGAAGCCGCGGGTGGTCGGCGCCTCGGGCGGGGCGTCGAAGAGGAGCTCGACGACCCCGTCCGGCCCGGCCTCCGCCCGGAGGAAGAGCGGCGTCTGGCACTCGTGCACGCGTTCGAGGTCGGCGACCACGCCCGGCGGGAGCGGGGGCAGCTTGTTCGCGTACTCGAGCAACAGCGGTAGGCGGAGCGAGGCCGGCGCCGCCGCGAAGTCGGAGACGATCGACTGCAACCTGGCCGGGATGCTCATCCGAGCAGACTAACAGGAGGCGGGCGCTGGTCGCGGTGTATCCTGACGGCGCTGATGGTGCGACTGCCTCCGACCGTAGAAGTGGGACCCCAGGGCGCCGTGCGCGGCGCCCTCCGCGTGCCCGGCTCCAAGAGCATCACGAACCGCGCCCTAGTCGTCGCGGCGCTCGCGCGCGGCGAGACGCTGCTGCGCGGCGCCCTCGTGGCGGAGGACTCCGAGGTGATGCTGCGGGCCCTGGGCGCGCTGGGCGTCCGGGTCGGTTCCGTGGGAGGCGACCTGCGGGTCGTCGGCGCTGCCGGTCCCGTGCCCGCCGGCGCGGCCGACCTCGACCTGCGCCTCTCCGGCACGAGCCTCCGCTTCCTGGTCGCCGTGGTGGCGCTCGGCCGGGGCCGCTTCCGGCTCGACGGCAACGCCCGCATGCGCGAGCGGCCCATCCAGGAGTCGCTCGACGCCCTGACGGCCCTCGGCGCCCAGGCGACCAGTGAGTTCGGCAACGGCTGCCCGCCGGTGACCGTCGTGACCGACGGGCTCCGGGGCGGCACCGTGCGCGTGCGGGGCGACAGGAGCTCGCAGTTCCTCTCGGGCCTGCTCATGGCCGCGCCGTACGCGCGCGGTCCCGTCACCCTCGAGGTCGAGGGGGAGCTCCTGAGCAAGCCGTTCGTCGACATGACGCTCGACATCATGCGCGACTTCGGCGTGACCGTGGAGCGCGACGGCTACGAGGCGTTCCGGGTCGTACCCGGCGGCTACGTCGGGCGCGACTACGCGGTCGAGGGGGACGCCATGGCCGCCGGCTACTACTGGGCGGCGGCGGCCGTGACGGGCGGCCAGGCCCGCGTCTGCAACATCGGGAAGGGCACGCGCCAGGGCGACGCGCGCCTCGCCAAGGTGCTCGAGGCGATGGGCTGCGAGGTCACGTGGGGGTGCGATCACGTGAGCGTGCGTGGACCGCACGGCGGGCGCCTCCGCGGTTCCCAGGCCTTCGACCTCAACGACATGCCGGACCAGGCGCAGACGCTCGCCGTGGCGGCGCTGTTCGCGGACGGGCCGGTGCGGATCTTCAACGTCGGCAACATGCGCATCAAGGAGACCGACCGCCTGGCCGCCATGACGACGGAGCTCTCGCGCCTCGGCGCGCGGGTGGAGGAGGGGGACGACGAGCTGACCGTCCACCCGTTGGCCGTCCCCCCGCCCGGACCGGTCCTCCTCGAGACCTACGGCGACCACCGCATGGCCATGTCCCTCGCCGTCGCCGGCGCCCGCCTCCCCAACGTGATCATCAAGGACCCCGGCTGCGTGGCGAAGACCTACCCCGACTTCTTCGACGACTACCTGGGCTTCCTGGCCGGGCGGTCGGCGTGAGCGGGGCAGACTGCGCCGGGGAGCAGGGCGCCGACCCGAGTTCCGGGAGCGGGCCCGCGCGCGTGGTGATCACCATCGACGGCCCGGCCGCTTCCGGCAAGTCGAGCGCCGCGCGGCTGTTGGCGCAGCGCCTCGGCGTCGCCTACGTGTCGAGCGGACTCCTCTACCGGGCCGCCACGCTACTGGCCCTGCGCCACGCGGCGCCGCTCGACGACGAGGCCGCGCTACTGGCGTTGCTGGCGCGGCACGACGTGCGCCTGCACCCCGGTGCCGCCGCCAACCGGCTGACCGTCGACTGGGCCGACCTCACTGACGACCTCCACACCGACGCGGTCGACGGCAGCGTGTCGGCCGTCGCGCGACATCAGGGCGTGCGCGCGTGGGTGAACGCGCGCCTGCGCGAGATGGGGGGCTCGTTCGTCATCGACGGCCGCGACATGGGCACGAGCGTCTTCCCGGACGCGGTGGCCAAGTTCTACCTGACCGCCGACGCCCGGGTGCGAGCGGCGCGCCGAGCGGGGGAGCGCGGCGCCGCGCTGGAGGCCATCGCGGCCGAACTTACGCGCCGTGACGAGCGCGACCAGCGCCAATCGGTTCCCGCCCCCGACGCTCAGGTGATCGATACGAGCGCGCTCACCCTGGCCGAGGTGGTGGAGCGGATCTTGGCGGCGGTGCTGCGCGTCCTGCCCTACAAGGCGGTCACCACTTGAACCTGGCCGCCCGCTTCGTCAAGCCGGCGTCGGCACTCTCGCGCGTGGTCCTGGCGAGCACGGCGCACAAGCCCGAAGCGCACCCCCTGGCACGCGAGCTGGGCGAGCTGCTGGAGCGCGCGGGCGTGGCGGTGGCCTACGACCTCGACGGCTCGGGCGCGCTCGAGGAGCACGCCCGCGGCGCGGACCTGGTCGTGTCGGTGGGGGGCGACGGCACGCTCCTGTCGGCCGCCCGTCGCCTGGCGGGCTCCCCCGTGCCGCTCATGGGGGTCAACCTCGGCAAGCTCGGCTTCCTGGCGGAGTTCGGGGCGGACGAGGTCCTCCGCTTCGCTGCCGCCGGCGAGGTGCCCTCGTGGCCCGTGCGCGAGAAGATGATGCTCGAGGTCCGCATCAAGGGGCGGCCGGGCGCCAGGCACGCCCTGAACGACGTGATGCTGTCGCAGGGGGTGATGACGCGCCTCGTGAGGGTCCGCATGCGCGTCGACGGGGCGTACGCGACCGAGTACCGCGCGGACGGCCTCGTGGTGTCCACGCCGGTGGGTTCGACGGCGTACTCGCTGTCGCTGGGGGGGCCCATCCTGGACCACGCCCTGCGCGCGCTCGTCGTCACGCCCGTGGCTCCCCACAGCCTCACCAACCGGCCCATCGTCCTGCCCGGCACGTCCGTCATCGGCCTGCAGGTACTGACGCGCTCGGACGAGATAGCCATGGTCATCGACGGGCAGGAGCGCGTCGACCTCGAGGTTGGGGACACCATCCTCCTGACGGCGGCCGAACGCGGGCTCATGCTCGTGTCGACCGGGAGGCGCAGCGCGTTCGACGTGCTCCGCCACAAGCTGGCCTGGGGCGAGGGGCCGCTGCCACCACTACCGCTCGAGTCGTGACGGGCCGGTCCCTGCGCGGGGCGCAGGCGGCCCGCGCCGACCTCCTGGTCGTGAGCAACGGCCACGGCGAGGACCTGGTGGCGGGGCGCGTCGTCGGGGCCCTGCTGGCGCTGGAGCCGGGCCTCCGCGTGCACGCCCTCCCCGTGGTGGGGTGCGGGCCCGCCCTGGCGCGGTCCGGCGCCCAGCTGGTCGGGCCGCGCCGCGAACTCCCCTCCGGCGGGCTGACGATGCACTCGGCGGCTCACCTGGTCGCCGACCTGCGGGGCGGGCTCGTGGGCCTGACCGTGCGACAGGTCGCCTGGCTGGCGCGAACGCGGCCGCGCGCCGCGTTCGTGGTCGGCGACTTCTACGCCCACGCCCTCGCCGCGCTGACGCGCGCGCCGCGGCGCGTGCTCCAGACCCTGGTGTCCGTTCATCACGGGCTCGGCGGGACCGCGAGCCCCGGGCGCTACTTCATGGAGCGGTTCCGCCGGCCGGAGCTGGCCCTTATGCGGCGCAGCGCGATGGTCTACGTGCGCGACGCCGCCACGGCCAGGCACCTGCGGGGGCTGGGTCTCGCGCGCGTGGCATACCTCGGCAACCCGATGATGGACGGTCTCGAGGGGCGGCAGCTCGAGGGCAGCGGCGACGCCGTGGGGCCGCGCGTCGCCCTCCTGCCCGGGAGCCGCGCCTACGCCCTGCGCAGCGTCGCCATCATGGTGGCCGCACTGGAGCGGCTGCCGGGGGCGTTGGGGTTGGTGGCGTGGACCGGGCGGACGCCGCCGGCGCCCCCGGCGGGCTGGGAGAGCGACGTGGCAGTGGCGCCCGGCGTCGTTGCGGCCTGGCGCAACGGCGCCACGCGCCTGTGGTGGGTGGTCGACCGCTTCGCCGACGTGCTGAGGAGCGCCGACGTCGCCGTGGGCACGGCGGGCACCGCCGTCGAGCAGGCCGTGGGACTGGGAGTCCCCGTCGTCACCTTCCCGCTGGCGCCCGATCACTCCGCAGCGTTCGTGGCCAACCAGGCGCGCCTGCTCGGCGCGGGGGTGACGCAAGGCGTCGGGGAGCCGGCGGCGCTGGCCTCGACCCTGGCCCGCCTGTGGCGGGACGAGGGCGCCGCGGCCCGGGCGCGCGCGGCCGGCGCGGAGCGGATGGGGCCGCCCGGCGCCAGCGCGGCGCTCGCCGCCGACCTGCGGGACTGGCTGAGGGACCTCGCCGCCGCCGACGAGTAGGTGGGTCGCTGACGTCCGCAGCGGGAGGGGCGTCAGTCGCCCGTGGGCGTCAGGACGTCGCCCTCGGGCTCGGTGGGCGCTGCCACGGTGCGGCTCGTTCCCTCGCCCAGCAGCTCAGCGAGGCGCGAGACGCAGCGGTGATGCTTCTTGGCGTAGGCACCCTCGCGGTAGGAGGGGTCGAAGACGTCCTGCAGGGCGCCGACCCCGCTCGCCCGCAACCCGACCTGGCGATCGTACGCCTTGTCAACGAAGTGAACGAAGCGCAGTGCGTCGTTCTGCGACGCCAGCGGGGCCACGCCGTGCAGGTAGACCACGCGCACCTGCGCCAAGAGCCCGCCGAACCGGGTCGGGTGAACGCTCCGCAGCAGGTCGAGCAGCTCCAGCCAGCTCAGCGAGAGCCGCGGGCCCGGCGCGCGCTCCGTCGCGATGCGCCTCGACAACTCCGCCTCGCTCGTCCACGACCCCCGCTGAGCGCGCTGCCTGTAGTCGGGGCCGTCCACCGGGATGACCCGGAAAGACGCCGCCAAGGACTGGATCTCGCGCCTGAAGTCGTCGGCGTTGAAGCGCCCCTGGCCCTGCGCGGCCGGCGGGGTGTTCGAGGTCGTCACCACCGCCGTGCCCGCCGCGAAGCGCGCGGCCAGGAAGGTCTTCACGATGAGGGTGTTGCCCGGATCGTCGAGCTCGAACTCGTCGATGCACAGGAGCTCGGTCGCCGCGAACTCGGCGTGCGCGCCCGCCATGCCGAGCACCCCGATCAGGTAGACGAGCTCCTGGAAGCTCAAGTAGCGCTTCTCGGGCGTATCGGCGGCGGCGTAGGCCGCCGCCAGGAGATGGGTCTTGCCGACCCCGAAGCCGCCGTCCAGGTAGAGCCCGGCACCGGGCGCGGCCTTCGACCTCTGCCACGGCCACCAGGTGGGCGTCGCCCCCCTGCCGCCCGCGCGGTGGCGCCAATCGCGGCCTAGGACGAACTCGCGCAGCTGGTCGCGCGCCGCCGCCTGCGACGGGTGCTGCGGCGCGTAGGTCTCGAACGCGACGCCCGCGAAGCGCGGCGGCGGCCTTAGGTCCTTCGGCGAAGGCGGCGGCGGGGGCTTCAGGTCCGCAACCGTCAGCAGCTCCGTCACGCACGGGAGCCTACCATCCGGGTTTGACGGCCGCCCGGCGGGGCCGTACAGTGACGCTGGTCGCCAGGTCGGGGAAGCCGGTGCGATCCCGGCACTGTCCCGCAACGGTATGTCGCTCGCCACGCCGAGCCCGACGAGTCCGAACACCGGCCCGCGAACCTCACTGCACCCCTTGCGCGGACGAGGGAGGTCGGTGGGCGCGGAGCCTCGCGCCGCGATGACCTCGGGCCACTGCGGCCCACCCCACGCCGATACGGCTGGAACCTCGACCGCGCGGGCCCAAGGAGAAGCTCCATGTCCAGGCGCCTCGCTAACGTCCTCATCGGCCTCCTGCTCCTCGGCACCGCAACCGCCACCTCCTACCCACTGACGGTCGTCGACGACCTCGGTCGCGAGATCGTGTTCGCCGCCGCGCCGACGCGGATCGTGAGCATGTTGCCGAGCCATACGGAGAGCGTGTGCGCCCTCGCCGCGTGCGACGCGCTGGTGGGGGTCGATCGGCACAGCAACTACCCGGCGGCCGTCAGCGCCGTGACCCAGTTGGGCGACGCCTTCGCGCCCGACCTCGAGGCGCTCGTCGCGCTCGAACCCGACCTCGTCCTCGTCGACGAGTACAGCGGGTTGCAGGCGCCCTTGGCCGAGCTCGGCATCGCCGTCTACGCCGGCTCGCCCCAGTCGGTGGCCGACACGTACGCCTTCCTGGAGACGCTCGGCCGCGTCCTCGACCGCGAGACGGAGGCGGCGGTGCTGGTCGGGCGGCTGCGCGGCGAGATCGCCGGGATCGCGGCCGTGCTGGCCGACGAGGTCAGGCCGACGGTGTTCGTCGAGCTCGACCCGACGCCCTACTCGGTCGGCCCCGGCTCCTACCTCGGTGAACTCGTGACGGCCGCCGGCGGCGCCAACATCGTGACCGCCGCCATGGGCGACTTCCCCCAGGTCGACCCCGAGTACGTGGTGCTCCAAGACCCCGAGATCGTGGTCCTCACCGACGCGCCGTTCGGGGTCACCAGCGCCGACGTCGCCGCGCGGCCCGGTTGGGACGGCGTGAAGGCGGTCGTCGCCGGGCGGGTGTTCGAGCTCGACCAGGCCGCCGCCGACCTCCTCAGCCGCCCCGGACCGCGCCTGGCCGAGGCGGTGGAGGTCCTCGTGAGGCTCTTCCACCCCGGCAAGCTCTGAGACCGGGACGGCGGTGACGCGAGCGAGCAGGGGCCGGGGCGGCGGTGGAGACCGCGTCGCGACGCCCACCGGCGGTCGGTCGCCGCTGACCCTCGCCCTGCTGGCGTCCACCGCCGCGCTGCTGGCGGTCGTGGTCGTGGCTGTGGGGCTCGGCAGCGTCACCGTCGAGCCGGGGCAGGTCGTGGCTGCCCTGCTGCGCGGCGTGCGCGGCGAGGAGCTCGGTCCGCTCGACCGCGTCGTGTGGCAGCTCAGGCTGCCCCGCGTCCTGCTGGCCGCACTCGTGGGCGCCGGCCTCGCCCTGGCCGGCAGCGTGTTCCAGGGCGTGTTCCGCAACCCGCTGGCCGAGCCCTACCTGATCGGTACCGCCAGCGGGGCCGGCTTCGGCGCCGTGCTCGTCATGACCGTTGGCGCCGGCGTGCCGCTGTTGGCGCGCCTGGGCGCGCCGCTCGTGGCGTTCGGGTTCGCCATCCTGACGGTGGCGCTGGTGCTCGCCCTCGCTCGGACGGGCGGTGCGGTGCCGACCGTCAGGCTCATCCTGGCCGGGGTCGTGGTGGGGTCGCTGTTCACGGCCGCGACGTCGTTCCTGCTCGTGGCGGCGCGCGAACAGGCGGCCGGCATCCTCGCCTGGCTGCTTGGGGGCTTCGGCTTCTCGACCTGGGGTCAGGTGCGTGCGATGCTCCTCTTCACCCTGCCGGCGCTCGCCCTGGCCGGCGCGTTCGCGCGCGCGCTCGACCTGCTCCAGCTTGGAGAGGAGGGCGCCGCGCTGCTCGGGCTCGACGTCGAGCGCGTGAAGCTCCTCCTGCTCGGCGTCGCCACGCTCGTGACCGCCGCCGCGGTGAGCGTGGCGGGCATCATCGGCTTCGTGGGGCTCATCGTCCCGCACGCCGCCCGGCTCGCCCTCGGCCGACCCCACGCCCGGCTGCTGCCCACGGCGACCGTGTGGGGCGCCGCCTTCATGGTGCTCGCCGACCTGGTCGCCCGCAGCGTCATAGCGCCCGTGGAGGTGCCGGTCGGCATCGTCACCGCCCTGGTGGGCGGGCCGTTCTTCCTCTGGCTGCTGCACGGCAGGGGCGCCGGGGCGTGACGCGCGGGCTCCAGCTGGTCGATGCCTTCGTGGCGTTCCGTCCGGCGGCGGCGCCGGCGCTCGCCGGCGTGACCCTGGGGGTGGCGCCGGGCGAGGTCGTCGGCGTGATCGGCCCCAACGGCGCCGGCAAGAGCACCGTGCTGCGGGTGCTCACGGGCCTCGTCAAGCAGGCCGCCGGCGAGGCGCGGCTCGACGGCCGCCCCCTCGACTCCTACTCGCGCCCGGCGCTGGCGCGGAGGGTGGCTTTGGTGCCGCAGGCGCCGGAGGTGCCGACGGGCTTCCTGGTCCGCGAGTTGGTCGCCATGGGCCGCGCTCCGCACCTCGGCCTGTTCGGGACCGCCCGCAAGCGCGACGACGAGGCCGTGGCGGCGGCGCTGGCGGCCACCGGCACGGGCGGCCTCGCCGGGCGCCGCGTGGAGACGCTCTCGGGGGGCGAACTGCAGCGGGTCGTCTTCGCCCGCGCCCTGGCGCAAGAACCCGCCTACCTGCTCCTGGACGAACCGACAAGCCACCTCGACCTCCGCTACCAGGTCGACCTGTTGCGCTACGCGCGCGCCCAGGCGGCGGCCGGGGTGGGCGTGCTGCTCGTGATCCACGACCTGAACCTCGCCGCGCGCAGCTGCGACAGGCTAGCGCTGCTGGACGGCGGGCGCCTCGCGGCAGCCGGGACGCCGCGGGAGGTGCTCGTCGCCGCGACCGTCGAGCGGGTGTTCAGGGCCCCCGTCGAGGTGCTGCCCGGCGCGGAGCCCGTGATAGTCCCCCGCTTCTGACGAACGCCCCTCAGTGCACGCTAGGCGGGTCGAAGATTCGCTGCAGGCGGATGGCAAGGTCGTAGTAGTCGACGACGGCCTGGGTGGCGGCGCGCCAACCGTGCCGCTCCATGTCGGCGCGGGCGCGGGCGCCCAGGCGGTGACGCTCGCCCGCGTCGTAGAGGAGGGCCCGCAGCTTCTCCGTGAGATCGCCGAGGTCGCCCGGGGTGAACAGCAGGCCGTTCACGCCGTCGTCGATGACGTCGGGGATGCCGCCGGCGCGCGCCCCCACGGCCGGCACGCCCGCCGCCATGGCCTCCATGGCCACGAACCCGAGCGTCTCCGTGTCGGACGGGAAGGCGAACACGTCCGAGCTGGCGTAGGCGGCGGCGAGCTCGAGGCCGGACATGTAGCCGGTGAAGACGGTGTTCGTGCCCTTGAAGCGCCGCTTCAGCTCGGCCTCGGCGGGACCGGACCCGACCAGCGCCAGCCTCACCCCCGGCAGCTGCGTGACGGGGGCGTACAGCCAGTCGAGGCGCTTCTCGAACGACAACCGGCCCACGTAGGTCATCAGGGGCGCGTCCGGGTGACCGCCGGTGAGGCGCTCGCGCATCGCGTTCGTGCGGCGCTCCGGTCGGTAAAGGTCGGTGTCGACGGCCTTGGGCCAGAGCCGCACGCGGCGGATGCCGAGGGCGCGCGCCGACTTGACCATCGGCACGCTCGTGCACAGGTTCACGTGCGCCTGGTTGTGCACGTCGCGCAGGAAGCGCCGCGACGGCTCCTGCAGGATGGGGAGCTTCAGGTGCAGGGCGTACTGCGTGATGTCGGTGTGGTAGCTAGCGAGTAGGGGCAGGTTGCGCTGCTTGGCGAGGGCCGTGCCCCACAGCCCGAGCACCACCGGGTTGACGACGTGCACAACGTCGGGCTGGAAGCGGTCGAGCTCCCGCCCGAGGCGGGGCCGCGGCAACCCCAGGAAGAGCTCCGGGTACCAGGGCCGGAACGGAAGCGCCGGCACCCGCACGACCCGGTGACCGGCGTACGACTCCGGCGGGTCGTGCGGCGCGAACACGATGGCCTCGTGCCCCAGCACGGCCAACTGCTCGAGCGTGCGCGTGATGCGCGTCACCACGCCGTCGACCTTCGGCAGGAAGACCTCGGTGAACAGCGCGATCCTCATGCCGCGGCCGCGTGGATCAGGCCTTGCCCACCGCCTCTTGCGCCCGCTTGGCAAGCGCCGGATCGCCGGGGAGGTTGTCGCGTGTCCAGGTGCTCTTGGCCGGGATCTTGCTGAGGTCGGCGCGGTGCGCGTACCTCCGCGCCACCTCGGTGACCTCGGTGAGTAGCCCGGCCTGCAGCGTCGTGGGCTCGAGCCCCAGGTCGAGGAAGAGGTCGTTGCGCACGAAGAGGTCGTTCTCGGCGTCCTCGCGGCGCGGATTGGGCGTGTACGCGACCTCGCAGCCGGTGAGGCTCGCCACGAGGTTGGCGAGGTCGCGCACACGGTGCGTCTCGGTCATCTGGTTGAGGATCTTCACGCGCTCGCCGCGCGCGGGGGGGTTCTCGAGCGCCAGTTGGACGCACTTGACGGTGTCGGTGATGTGGATGAACGCGCGCGTCTGGCCGCCCGTACCGTGGACCGTCAACGGGTAGCCGACGGCCGCCTGCATCAGGAAGCGGTTCAGGACCGTCCCGTAGTCGCCGTCGTAGTCGAAACGGTTGATCAGGCGCTCGTCGCGCTTCGTCTCCGGGGTGTTCGTGCCCCACACGATCCCTTGGTGGAGGTCGGTGATGCGGAGCCTGTCGTTCTTGGCGTAGTAGGCGAACAGGATCTGGTCGAGCGACTTCGTCATGTGGTAGATGCTGCCGGGGTTGGTCGGGTAGAGGACCTCCTGGCTGACCTTGCGGCCGTCGTCGGTCGTGACCTCCACCTCGAGGTAGCCCTCGGGGATCTTCATGCCGGCCGTGCCGTAACCGTAGACGCCCATCGTGCCGAGGTGAGCCAGGTGGATGTCCTGGCCGCTCTCGACCACCGCCGCCAGCAGGTTGTTGGTGGCGTTGACGTTGTTGTCGACCGTGTAGCGCTTGTTGGCGCTGCTCTTCATCGAGTAGGGCGCGGCGCGCTGCTCCGCGAAGTGCACCACCGCGTCGGGGCGCTCGCTCTCGAGCAGGGCGAGCAGGCCGGCGTAGTCCTGCGCCACGTCGAGGTTCACGAAGCGCATCGCCTTGCCAGTCAGCTCGCGCCAGGCGGCCAGCCGCACGCCCATCGGTTGGATGGGGGTGAGGCTATAGGCCTCGAGCTCGTTGTCGATGTCGCGCCGCGAGAGGTTGTCGACGATGACCACCTCGTGCCCCAAGTTGCTCAGGTGAAGGCTCGTCGGCCAGCCGCAGAAGCCGTCTCCGCCTAGGATGATCACCTTCATGTCGCGCCTCCGTGAGCGTGCCACGTGGCAGCAGCCGCACGGCACGCGAGTTGGGCCAGTCTAGCACCGGGCCGGCCGCGCTCCCGTGCCGACCCGGGAGCGCCGTTCCGGCGGCGCCGACCCGGG
>JACFNR010000023.1:31313-41230 GCA_019454765.1 Trueperaceae bacterium
TCCGGCGGCGCCGACCCGGGGGCGCCGTTCCGGCGGCGCCGGCGCGCGGGTCGTGGCGCAGGGTCAGGGCCTGGCGAGCCCCTGGCGGGCGCGGCGCCGGAACTCGCGAAGGCGCCGCTGGAGGTAGCGGCGGCGGTAGCCGTCGGCCCCCGCGTACCAGGCGCTCGGCTTCAGGAACGAGCCGATCGACGCCGTGGCGATGAAGGGCGGGTGGAGCAGCGACCACCAGAGCGTGCTGACGCCCCACAGGTCGCGGCGGTCCCATTGCCGGGTGCCGACCCCCATGCCGACGAACTCGATGCCGGCCTTGACGGCCCACAGGCCCAGCACCCACGGCACCAGGCCGGGCAGGACGGGGCAGAGGAGGACGGCCAGCGTCAGGAGCACGCTCTGCAGCCCCAGGATGGCGATGCCGGCGAGGAACCCGGGGTGGTAATGGAGCACGTGGTGGTAGCGGCTCACCCACCTACGCTGCTGCCGCAGCAGCTGCGGGGCGCCCTCCGCCCCGCGGGTGAGCACGCGGCAGCGGTGGTCGTCGGCGAAGACGACCTTCGCGCCGGGCAGGCGCCCGAGCTTCTGGGTGAGGAGGTCCTCGTCCCCGCTCGGGGCGCGCCCGGCGGCACCGAAGCCGCCGACGGCCTCGAACGCCGAGCGGCGGTACGCCAGGTTGTTGGCGCTGCTCGCGAACCTCAGACCGAAGCGGGTGAGACTGCGCGACACGAGCATGAGTGTGAACCAGTCGACCGACTCGAACCGGTCGAGCAGCGTCCGCGCCTCGCCGCGGCGGCTGGTGGAGACGTAGCCGGCCACCATGACGACGTCGGCCGCGAAGTAGGAGGCCATGCCCGCCACCCAGCGGCGGTCGTGAACGCAGTCGGCGTCCGTCGCCAACACCAGTTCGCCCGTGGCGGCGCGGAGGCCGTGCTCGACCGCGTTCACCTTCGGAGCCAGCCGCCTGCTCGGCGCGGTGACGCTCACTGGTCGGAAGCGTGGGTCCTCGCGTGCGAACCGCTCGATGACGGCGGCCGTGCCGTCCGTGGAGCGGTCGTCGATGACGACGAACTCGAGCCGGCCGCCGTACTCCTGCGCCGCCAACGACGCCAGGGTGGCGGGCAGGTCGCGCTCCTCGTCGTGGGCGGGCACGATGACGCTCACGCTGGGCGTGGCGCTCGTGCGCTTGAGGGGTGTGGAGCGCAGGGCGCCCACGATCACCATGATCATCAGCGCCAGGTAAGGCACCTCGACGAGGTAGAGGGCGACTATGAGGGCGGTCTGCACTGCCGGGCCTTCGCTTCCGCTTGCGTCGCTGGGCTGCCGCGCGGCGCCGCCGCGTCGGTCGGTCTGGTGAGGATGCTACCACCGCCCACGCGGACCCGGCGCCGCGACCGGACCGGGGCCGGCGCGAGGTTACGCTTCGGTGGTGGCGAAGGACGGCGCGCAGAGCTTCCACGCTTTCCTCACCCAGTTGCCGGGCTACGAGGACCAACTGGCGGCCTACCAGTTCATGCCGCCGCGGTCGGGGGTGGTGGAGACGGCGTTCGACGGCCCCTTCGCGGACCGACTCGCGGCGCTGGGGCTGACGCCCTACTCCCACCAGGCGCGGGCGCTGGCGGCGGTGGGCCGGGGCGAGAACGTCGTGGTGGCCACCGCCACCGCCTCGGGGAAGTCGCTCGTGTTCCAGCTCCCGGTCATCGACGCGTTGGCGCGGGGGCGCACGAGCTTGCTGCTCTACCCGACCAAGGCGCTCGCTGCCGACCAGCTCCTGAAGCTGCGCTCCCTCGCCGTCGCGACCGGGGAGGGCGCGGACGGGGTCGGCGCCTATGACGGCGACACCGCGCCGGAGGAGCGCCCCCTCGCGCGCGAGCGGCTGCGCGTGGTCCTCACCAACCCCGACATGCTCCACTACGGCATCCTCCCGCAGCACCCCACCTGGGCGCCGTTCCTCGGCGCCCTCGAGTACGTGGTGCTCGACGAGCTGCACGCCTACAGGGGGGTGCTCGGTTCGCACGTCGCCAACGTGGTCAGGCGGCTGCTCCGGCTCGCGGCGCGCTACGGCGCCAGCCCCAGCGTGATCGCCGCCTCGGCCACCATCGGCAACCCCGCCGTGCACGCCGAGCGCCTGGTCGGTCGCCCGTTCGGAGTCGTGGCCGACGACGGGGCGCCGAGCGGCGCGCGCGAGTTCGTACTGTGGCGGCCGCCCGTCGTCGGTCGCGCTAGCGCGGAGGACGGCGTGGCGCGCCGCCGCTCCGCCAACTCCGAGGCGGCCGGTCTGGCGGCCGAGTTCGTGCGGGCCGACGTCAGGAGCATCTTCTTCTGCAACTCCCGCAAGGGCGCCGAGCTCGTGCGGCGCTACGCCGCCGCCATGCTCGGACCGGAACTGGACGGGCGCATCGAGAGTTACCGCGCCGGCTACACGCCGGAGGCGCGCCGGTCGTTGGAGGAATCGTTCCGCCGCGGTGCCATCACGGTGCTGACGAGCACCAGCGCGCTCGAGCTGGGGGTCGACATCGGCGGCGTGGACGCCGTGGTGCTGGTGGGTTACCCGGGCTCGAAGATGGCCATGTGGCAGCGCTCCGGTCGCGCCGGTCGCGCCGGCGGCCGGGCGCTCACGCTGCTGATCCCCGGGGCCGACCCTCTCGACGAGTACTACCTCACCCACCCCGAGGCCCTGCTCGACGGGCCCGTCGAGGACGCGGTCGCGGACCCCTTCAACGAGGTGCTGCACCCGCGCCACCTCGTCTGCGCGGCGGCGGAGGCGCCGTTGACGCAAGGCGAGGCGCTGGTGGCCCCGTGGGTCGACCTCGCGGAGGTGGACGGGCTCGTGAAGGTGGGCGGCTCGTACGTCAGTCGCCGGCGCTACCCGCACAGGCGCGTGGAGTTGAGGGGCGGCCACGGTCGCAGGATCAGGCTGAAGGACGGTCTCGGGCGCTCGCTCGGCGCCACGGACCTCGGCACGGCGCTGAGGGAGCTCCACCCGGGCGCGGTCTACCTGCACCGGGGCGAGCAGTACCTCGTGGCGAGCCTCGACCTGACGGCCGGCCTCGCGCGGCTACTGCCGCACATCGAGGACTACTACACGCAGCCGCGCTCGGAGACCGACATCGAGGTGCTAGGGCCGCTGCCGCCGCGCGCGGGCGACGCGGGCGAGCTGCGGGCGCCACCGGCCGGCGTGACGGTCGGGCGCGTGAGGGTCACCCACCGCGTGACGGGGTACGTGATGAAGCGGTACTTCAGCGAGGTCGTGCTGGAGGAGCGCGCGCTCGACCTGCCCGAGGTCGCGTACGACACGCAGGCGCTCTGGTTCGAGGTCGGCGGCTTGCCTGGCGCCCCCGGCGCCGCCGAGCTCCCGGCCGCCATGCACGCGTTGGAGCACACGTTGATCGGGCTGCTGCCGGCCTTCGTGCTGTGCGAGCGCGCCGACGTCGGCGGCGTCTCGTACCCGCTGTTCCCGGCCACCCTCAGGCCGACGGTCTTCGTCTACGACGGTCACCCTGGCGGGGTGGGGTACGCGCGGGCCGGCGCGGCCGTGTTCCTCGACTGGCTCGCGGCCGCCTCGCGCCTCCTCGAGTCGTGCCCTTGTCACGGCGGCTGCCCGCGCTGCGTGCTCTCGCCGAAGTGCGGCAACGGCAACCAGTTCCTCGACAAGGCGGGCGCGGCCACGCTCGCCCGCGCCCTGCAGGCGGCGCTCGCCTCCGCCGGCGCGAGCGGCGGCCGGGCCGCGGTCGCCTGAGCCCGGCGAGGGAGGGGGGATGCTAGACTCCCAGGTCGTGCGCGTCGGCTTCGTCACCCAACTCAACTGGTCGCGCTTCGGCCCCTTCTGGGTGGCGCTCGCCGAAGCGGCCGGACTCGAGCCCGTCTTCGCGACGCCCGACGCCGTCGCCGAGCGCTTCAGGACCCTGGAGGCCGGAGCGGTGCCGACGGTGGCGTTCCGGCTGGCGGCCGCGCAGGCGCTGGCGCTCGGCGCCGAGGGAGCCGAGTCGGTCGTGGTGCCGGAGCTCGTGCGAGCGAGCGAGGTGGCGCGAGGCGCCGGCAACGACCCGTGGGTCGTCGACCTGGCGGGCAGCTTGCGCTCGGCGCTCCCCGGTCTCGCGCCGCTACACCCCGTGCCGAGCTGGTTCGGCGCGGAGCTCGAGACCCGCGCTGTGGGGTTCCTCCAGGCCCACGGGCACGACCCGGCGCTCGTGCGGCGCGCGCTCGACCGCGCGCGCTCCCTGGCCAGGGCGCCGCGCCCGGGCGGCTCGGACGTGGGTGCCGGCCCCGCCGGCACGAGCACGGTGGCCGTCGTCGGTCAGCCGTGGCTCGTCACGCCCAGACTGGTCGCCCTGGTGGGACGGGAGGGGGAGCGGGTGGTCGGGCAGCACCGCATCGCCCCGGACGAGCTGAGGGCCGAGGGTCACCGGGTCGAGCCGCGCCTGGTCGACAGCGACGCGGAGGCGCTGGGCGCCGCGAGGCTCTTGGGACGCAGGGCGGCGGTCGATCGCTTGCGTCTGGTGGTGGACGCCGAGTCCGGCAGCGACGCCTGGCTCGCCAAGCGCGTGGCGCGCGGCGCGCACAAGCCCCTGGACGTGGTCACCGTCCAGGAGGCGCTCGCGGGCCGCGACCCCGTCGACGCCCTGCTGCACTCCCGGCTAGACTGACTCCCGTGCACGTGGTGCTGATCCTGGTGGCGTTGACGCTGGTGATCGTCAACGCCTTCGGCTCCTGGGCCGTCAGCCGGCGGAAGCCGGCGGTGGCGCAACTCTTCCTGGTCGCGGCCATGGTCCTGACGGTAGCGGCGGTGGCGTACGCCTTCCGGGACCGGGTGGCCTGGTGGGTCCTGCTCGTGGGGACGGCCCTGGGCTACCTCGCCTCCTTCCTCAACGCGAGGCTGGTGATCGGCAAGGTCGTGTGGCCCTACCACCTTCTGCGCGCGGCCGTGCTCGCCGGCGTGCTGGTGGCGGCGCGTTGGTTGGCCAGGTAGGCGCGGGCGCGCGGCAGGGCGCCCCTTTGCGAGGCGCGAGCCGGCCGGCCGACGGCCGCGGGCCTCAGAACGCGTTGAGACCTGTGATCTCGCGTCCGAGGACGAGGGTGTGCACGGTGTCGGTCCCCTCGTAGGTGGCCACGGTCTCGAGGTTGAGCATGTGCCGGATCGCCGCGTACTCGGTGGTGATGCCGTTGCCGCCCAGCAGGTCGCGGGCGGCGCGGGCGACGCCGAGGGCGCTGCGGCAGTTGTCGCGCTTGGCGAGCGACACGCGGGCCGGGTGATCCTTCCCCTGCTCCTTGAGCTGGCCGAGCCGGATGGCGAGCAGGTCCGCCTTGGTGATCTCCGAGAGCATGTCGGCGAGTCGTGCCTGAACGAGCTGCTTCGCCGCCAGCGGCTCGCCGAAGGCGGGGCGGTCCGCCACGTAGGCCCGGGCCTCGTCGAAGCAGGCCTGCGCGGCGCCGACGACGCCGAACGCGATCCCGAAGCGCGCCTGGTTGAGGCAGGATAGGGGCCCCTTCAGGCCGCTCACCTCGAGCTGGTTCAGCGTGGGGACGGCCACCTCGTCCAGGTAGAGCTCGCTGGTGACGGACGCTCGCATGGAGGCCTTGGTCTTGATGTCGACCGCTTGGAACCCGGGCCGGTCCGTCTCGACGACGAAGCCGAGGACCCGGCCGCTCGCCTCGTCCTTGGCCCACACGATGGCCACGTCGGCTCGCGAGCCGCTGGTGATCCAGCGCTTGACGCCCGTGATCACCCACTCGTCGCCGACGCGGCGGCAGCGCGTGCGCATGGCGCCTGGGTCGGAGCCCGCGTCCGGCTCCGTGAGGCCGAAGCAGCCGACCGCCTGACCTGAGGCGAGGAGGGGGAGCCACCGCTCCTTCACCTCGTCCGTGGCGTAGGCGGCGATGGGGTACATCACCAGGCTCGACTGCACGCTGACGAACGAGCGCATGCCCGAGTCGACGTACTCGATCTCCCGGCACACGAGCCCGTAGGCGGTGTAGGAGGCGCCGGCCCCACCGTACCGTTCCGGGGTGGTTACCCCCAGCGCGCCCAGGTCGCCGAAGCGCCTGGCGAGTTCCGGCGGGAACTCGCCGTCCTGCCACCAGCCGCCCACGTGCGGGAGTAGCTCGGAGCGCACGTACTCGCGCACGCTGCCCTGGATGAGCCGCTCCTCCGGGCTGAGCAGGGAGTCGACGTCGTAGAAATCGGTCAGCGCGGGTGCGCCGGCTTTGGTCGTCGGGGTCGTCATCGACCGCCTCCTAGTTGGGTCTCGGTCCTGCCTTCAACCGTCTCCGAAGAGCTGCTTCATGGCGTCCTCTTTCGAGGTGCGCTTGGCGGGGAAGTAGCGCTCCCCGTCGACGGTGATCTTGCCGGCGTCCAGCAGCGCCGCCAGGGCCGACTCCAGCGTGTCGACGGCGAGCTCCTCGAAGTGGCGCTCGTCGATGTGGCGCTGCACGATTCGGAGGGTGACGCCCTTGGTGCCACCCGCCTCGACCGCCTCAAGTACCCAGGTCTCCACGGTCATGCCAGAGTTTACGCCGCCAGGGGGGTGGGTGACCCGCCCCGCCGGGCGGTGGGGGAGACCGGCGCGCGCCCGGAGGTCCTGCCGGGCGCGCGCGTACGAGGCGCGCCCCGCTCAGCGGGGCAGCGCCCCCGTGCCGAGCCGGTCCGCGCCCGCCCTGAACGCCTCGCTGCGACCGCCGGAGAGCTCGCCCCAGCTGACCTCGGCGTCCATGGTCATCACGTCGACCGGGCAGGCCGCAATGCACGCGTCGCAACCCACGCACAGTTCGGGCCTCAGCAGCAGCGCCCCCTGGGGTCCCGTGAGGTCGCGCTCTAGGGCTCCGGTGGGGCAGGCCCGCGTGCAGGCCGGGCAGAGGATGCAGCCGTCGGCCACGCGCGGCAGCCGCCACGGCACGAGTTCGTCGGGCTCGGGTCGTCCCGCCGCCACGATGGCGTAGCGGCGGGCCGCCTCCGGCGGCGGTTCCGCTTCGGGCGTGACGGCCTCCGGGACGGCCGCGGCGAGCCAGCCCTCGAGGGGGCCGAGGGCGTCGGCGGCGCCCTCGGCGGCGCGGCGGGCGCCTCCCGCGAGGAGCGCCCTGCGGCTCAGGGCGTCGCGGCGCGGCGGCGCGTCGAGGCGGTCGACCTGCGTCACGTTCACCGCGAGGCGCCGACCGTGCACGGCGAGCATGGCCGTGGCGTCGGCCGCGGAGCGGGCGACGGCCGTCGGGACGGCGGCGCCCCCCACCTTGCAGCCGGCGCAGTCGCCTCGCCCGAGGGTCACGGCGTCGGCGGTGCCGGCGAGGCCGACGATGTCGGGTCCCGACAGCTGGGCCAAGCAGCGGACGCTCGGGGCGTCGCCCGGCACCTGGCTGCAGCGCAACGTCGGTCCGGGCGCGAGCCTCGGTGGGTCGGCGAGCGCCTCGCTCGGGCAGGCGCGTATGCAGAGCCCACAACCGGTGCAATCGACCGGGTCGATCTCGACACTGGTCCCGATGGTGACGGCGTCGTGCGGGCAGGCGTCGAGGCAGGCGCTGCAGGCGTCCTTGCCGCTGCGCACCACCAGGCAGCGCTCGGCCGTGTAGGCGGGCGCGACCTCGACGGCGCGCAACAGCGAGGAGAACAGGTCGCTCAGGCCGGCCACGTCGCCCTCACCTCCGCGCCGCCACGAGGTTCAGAAGCCGTACAGCTCGACGCGCTTCTCGCTGAGCTTGGCGTGGTAGCCCGTGTCGTCGAGGTAGGCGTCGAAGGCGTCGAAGTCGATCTGCTGCTTCGTGTCCGAGAGGGCGACGGCCGGGTTCGGGTGCACCTCCACCATGATCCCGTCCGCGCCGACCGCCAGGCCGGCCTTGGTGAGCGCCACGAGCAGGTCGCGGCGCCCGCCCGAGTGGGTGACGTCCACCAGCACGGGCAGGTGGCTCTCCAGCTTGGCGAGGGCCACGGCCGACACGTCGAGGGTGTTGCGGGTGTACTGCTCGAAGGTCCTAATGCCGCGTTCGCACAGGATGACGTTGTCGTTCCCCTCGCTCAGCAGGTACTCGGCGGCCATCAACCATTCCTCGATGGTGGCCGACAGGCCCCGCTTCAGGAGCACCGGCTTGCGGCTGCGCCCGACGGCGCGGAGGAGGGAGAAGTTCTGCATGTTGCGGGCCCCGATCTGCAGGAGGTCGACGTACTCCTCGAACAGTGGGAGGTCGGTGGGCGTCATGATCTCGCTCACGAACGCCAGGCCGTGCCGGTCGCAGGCGGCGCGCGCCATCGCGAGGCCGGCCTCGCCCAGGCCCTGGAACGAGTACGGGTCGGTGCGCGGCTTGTAGGCGCCGCCCCGGAACAGCCGCACCCCGCGCGAGGCGACGCGGGCGGCCACCGCCTCGACCTGCGCCTCCGACTCGATGGCGCACGGGCCGGCGACGAGGACGGGAGAGTGCTTCGAACCGATCGGCACGCCGCCAACTTCCACGACGGTGTCGGCCTCGTGCGTGGTGCGCGACGTCAGGTAGGCGCGCTTCTCCTGGCTCTTGCTCTGCTGCATGCTGGCCTGGAAGACCTGCTTGAAGAGGCTCTTGACGGTGGCGGCGTCGAACGGTCCGCGGTTGGCGGCGACCAGCGCGTCGAGCATGGCCTGCTCTCGCACGGGGTCGTACTGGGAGCTACCCATGGCGGACTGCAGCGCGCCGATCTCGGCGGCGACCGTGGCTCGCGTGGAGAGGAGTTCGAGGATCTGGAGGTTCAGCTCGTCAATACGTGCCCGAAGGCTCTGGATCTTCTCTTGCATGCAGCATCCTACGCTGAGACACCCGCACCACCAAGATGGTCAGCTCGTAGAGCACCACCAACGGCACGGCGACGAGGGCGAGGTTGAACGGATCCCCGGTAGGGGTGATCACCGCGGCGAGCGCGACGCCGGCCACGATGGCCCAGCGGCGCGTGCGGGCGAGCGGAGCGTAGCGCAGTATCCCGATGCGAGCGAGAAGGTAACCGAGGACCGGCATCTCGAACATCAGGCCGAAGACGGCCATCAGCATCAGCAGGGTGGAGATGTAGTGCCCGATCGACAGGAGCCCCTGCGCCTCGCCGCCGAGGAAGGAGAGCAGGATCGGGATGCTGAACGGCAGCACGACGTAGTACGCGAACGCGACCCCCGCCGCGAAGGCCAACACGGCGAAGAGGATGAACGGGACGGCGTAGCGCCGCTCCTCGGCGTAGAGGCCCGGCGCCACGAACCCCCACACCTGCCCGAGCACGACGGGGGAGGCGAGCACCAGCCCGAAGAACGACGCGATCTGCATCGAGACGGTGAACGGCTCGAGCACCGCGAAGTAGTTGAGCGTCATGCTGGCGGGGAGCGGCGCCTTGAGCCACTCGAGGACGTCGAAGCGGAACGCGAACGCCACCCCGGACGCCACCACCCACGCCACGAGCGCGATGAAGAGCCGCTTGCGCAGCTCCTCGAAGTGTTCGATGAGGGTCACGGCCTAGCCGCCCCCCTCGCCCGCGCGTGCCGGCCCGTCACCGGAGTTGCCTCGTTGCGCCCCGGCGGTCAGGCCTGTCCGGCGCCGTTGCCCTGCGCGGCGGCGGCCGCCTCGGGGTTCTCCTTGGCGCCGGCGCCCGCCGCGCCAGGGGCGGCGGCGCCCGCCGCGCCGGGGGCGGTGGCGCTCGCGGTGCTGGCCGAGGCCACGGGGGCGCCCTTCGGACGCTCGCCCTCCGCCTCGTCGTCGAAGTCCTTCTTCATGTCCCGGATGCCCTTGCGGAACTCACGCACGGCCTGGCCGAGCCCCTTGGCCATCTCTGGCAAGCGCCTCGGCCCGAAGATCAGGAGCACGAGCGCGAGGATGATGAGCAGTTCCCAGATTCCTATGGGTCCGATCCTTCCCATCTGTGGCGCCTCCAAACGGTCCCATGCTAGCAACTGCGGGGGCGCCGGGGGTGTGACGGTGGACAGCGGGCGCGC
>JACFNR010000024.1:0-13940 GCA_019454765.1 Trueperaceae bacterium
CGCGCCCGCGGCGCTCGGGGAGGGCCGATGAGGGCACGCGCGCCGCGCGGCGCGCCGGCGCGGCGCGGCGCGCCGCCGCGCGGCGCCGGTGTGCGCGCCCTCGCGGCGCTCGCCCTCGCCGCGCTCGCCCTGACGGCCTGCCGCCCCCTGTACGTGCCGCTCGTGCCGACCGGCCTGCCCGAGCCGCATCCCACGCGCCTCTCTGGCGGCAGCACGCTCGAGGCCGGCATGGGCGGGCGTCCACGGCTGGAGCTCGAGGTGCTCGACGTGGCGCGGGCCGGCTGGTTGGCGGTGCAGTGGTTCGGGCCGGGCGGCGCCGAGGCGGCGTCGGACAGCGCGTGGCTCGAGCCGCCCGCGGCGGCGGCCGTCTTCGACCTGCCCGCCGACGTGGCGCTGCGCCCTGGCGAGTGGCGCGCCGTGGTGTCGTTCGAGGGCGTGATCCTCAGGCAGTTCCTGCTCGTCGTGCCAGCCCAAGAAGGGGGAGCGGGGGCGAAGCGGTCTCCCGCCGCGCCCCCGCTCAGGGCCTAGGTCGAGGTCGGTTCGGGCCGGCGCCGATACTGCGCGCCGGCCCGAGCAGGGCGTCAGGCCTTCGCGGTCCGCCTGCCGCCGCCGCGGCTCGACGCGGCGTTGCGCTGCTGCCACTCGCGCACCCACACCACGAGGGGCGACAGGATGAAGATGCTCGAGAAGGTGCCGATGCCGATGCCGACGAGGAGCGTGAGGCTGAAGCCGCGCAGCACGCTGCCACCGAAGATGAGCAGGGCGAGCACCGGCAATAGCGTCGTGCCCGACGTGGCGACCGTGCGCGTGAGCGTCTGGTTCACGGCGAGGTTCACCAGCTCGCGGTAGGGCCGGTCGCGGATGGTGCGCACGTTCTCGCGGATGCGGTCGGCGATGATGATCGAGTCGTTGAGGGAGTAGCCGATGACGAACAGGAGCGCCGCCAGCACGGGGATGGAGAACTCGATGTTGAAGAGCGCCTGGACCCCCAGCGTGATGGCGACGTCGTGCGCGCTGGCCAGCACCACGGCCAACGCCACGACCCAGTTGGGCCAGAAGCGCCACGCCAGGTAGAGGAGCACGAGGAGCAGCGACACGGCGACGGCCAGGATGGCGCCGCGACGCAGGTCGGCCCCCACCGACGGACCAACGAAGTCGGACGACAGCGCCGTGCCGTCGGTGGCGGCGGCGAGGCGGGTGGCGAACTCCTCGGTGGCCGACTGGGTCGTGTCGCCGAGTCCGACGCGAACGGAGACCTGCCGGCTGCCTTCGGCGGCGGCCTCGCGCGACTCCACGATGGTGGCGCCCTCGCCCGTGACCCCGTCGATGCCGAGCCCGTCGATGGCGCGGCGGATCTCGGTGGTCGTCACGGCGTTGGGCACCTCGAGGACGGCGTTGCTGCCGCCCGTGAAGTCGGTAGACAGGTTGAAGCCCTGGACGCCCACGAAGACGAGCGCCGCCACGGCCAGGAGGCCGGTCGTGAAGACGAGCGGGCGGGCGCGCTCCACGAAGCGCAGGCCGCGCACCTGCCAGCCGTTCCACAGGAACGTGCGGCGCCCCTTGTCGAGGAGCAGCCCCAGGACGTACGGCACCACCACGATGTTCACGAACACGCTCGCCACGATGCCGACGGCCAGGGTGATGGCGAAGCCGCGCACCGGGCCGGTCGTGTACTGGTAGAGGGCGAGCGCCGCCAGGAGGGTGGTGACGTTGGCGTCGATGATGGCCGACAGCGAGTGCTGGAAGCCGCGCTTCATGGCGGCCTTGATGCCGCGCCCCTCGCGCAGCTCCTCGCGGATGCGCTCGAAGGAGATGACGTTGCCGTCGACGGCCGCGCCGATCGTGAGCACCAGGCCGGCGAGGCCGGGCAGGGTGAGGGCCGCGCCGAGGCCGGCCAGCACGCCGAAGATGAAGAGCATGGCGAGGATGACGCCGAAGGCGAGCACGCCGCCGAAGACGGGGCCGTAGTAGAGGAGCACGGCCACGATGACGAGCGCCCCGCCGACCACGGCGGCCGTCGTGCCCTTGTTGATCGAATCGCGCCCGAGGGTGGGTCCGATGGCGCGGACCTCGTCGACCTTGAGGCTGATGGGCAGGCTGCCCGTGCGGAGCACGACGGCAATGTCGGACGCCTCCTCGAGGGTGCCGATGCCCGTGATCTGCCCGCTATCTGAGATGCGCGACTGCAGCGTGGGCGCCGTGATGATGCGGCCGTCGAGGACGATGGCCATGCGGCGACCGACGTTGCCGCCCGTGAAGCTGCCGAACGCCTGCGCGTCGCTGGCGCGGATCTCGAACACGACGACGGGCCCGGACGGCACGCCGGGCGACTGCTGGAACTGGGCGCTCGCCGTCGACACGATCTCGCCCGTGAACGCCACGGGCTCGAGGTCGTCGAGCGTCAGCGCCTCGGTCGGCAGGGAGTTGAACTCCGACTTGACGATGCGGAACTCGAGCACCGCCTGCTGGCCGATGAGGTCGAGGGCGCGCTGCTGGTCCTCCGAGGTGAGGCCGGGCAGCTCCACCACGACCTTGTCGTTGCCGGCGGTGGCGACGAGGGCCTCCGACACGCCGAACTGGTTGACGCGGTTCTCGACGATGTTGCGCGCCGTGGCGAGGTCCTCGGACGCCGGGTTGGGCGTGTCCGACACGAGGGTGACGCGCAGGCCGCCCTGCAGGTCGAGGCCGAGCTTGAGCGACGGCTCGCTGGGGTTCCACGGTCTCCAGAGGAAGAGGACGGACGTGACGATGAGCGCCAGGAGGAATAGGCCGGTGAGTATGCGGTTGTTCATCAGACTCCAATGGTGGTCGGACGGTCGGTGGCTGGGGTGGTTGCGGCTGGTGGGCGGGCCGGGCCGCGTCAGCCCCCCTCGAGCAGCAAGCGCCCGAGCTCAACCAGGTGCGCGCGGCGCGCCACGGCCGCGGCGGGCGCCGCGCCGTGGCGGTCGGGGCGGGGGCGAGGCAGGCGCCCCGCGAGCGGCACGGGTGGCAGCAGTAGCAGGAGCCCGAGGCTTGGCGCGGGCAGGCGCGCGCCGCTCTCGACCATCACGAGCACGCGCGAACCCATGCCGCCCTCGACGCCAACGGGCACCTCGCCGCTCCCCGGGCTCCGCGCCGGGAGGGCGTGGAGGGGGAGCAGGGCGAGGCAGGCGGCGAGGAGGGCGTGCGCCCACGGGCCCGTCATCAGGCTACGGGCACCTCCACCATGTCGTACGCCTCGATGATGTCGCCTTCCTGGACGTTCTCGTAGTTCTGGAGGCTGATGCCGCACTCGTAGCCGGTCGTGACCTCGCGCACGTCGTCCTTGAAGCGCCGAAGGCCGGAGATGGAGCCCTTGTAGACCTCCTTGCCCGCGCGGGTGATGCGGGCCTTGGCGCCGCGGCGGACGACGCCGTCGGTGACGTAGGAGCCGGCGATGTTGCCGCTGCGCGGGACGCGGATGACCTGCCGCACCTCGGCGTGACCGAGGATGCGCTCCTCGAACTCCGGCTCGATCTGGCCGCGGACCATGCGCGCCACGTCCTCGACGAGCTCGTAGATGATCTTGTAGTTCTTGATCGGGATGCCGAGCCGCTCCGCCGACTTGAGGACGCTGCCGGGGGCGTTCACGCCGAAGGAGAGCACGGAGGCGTTGGCCGTGCTGGCGAGGAGCAGGTCGGACTCGGTGGGGGCGCCCACCTCGGCGAGCATGACCTCGATGTCGACCTCGTCGGTGGCCGCCGACTCCTTGGCGAGCACGCCCTTGAGCGCCTCGAGGGTGCCCTGGGTGTCGGCGCGCAGGAGGATGTTGATGGTCTTCTTGGTGGTCTTGCCGAACAGGTCGGCGAGGGTGATGCCCTTCTTGCCGATCGCCTCGCGCTCCGCCTCCTGGCGCGCGGCGCGCCGCTCCGCCGTGATGGCCTTGGCGGCCACCTCGCTCGCCACGGCCTCGACCGTGTCGCCGGCGTGCGGCTGCTCGGAGAAGCCGAGGAGCTGGACGGGCATGGCGGGGGTCGCGGCGTCGATGGTGGCGCCCGTGTAGTCGGTCAGGCGGCGCACCTTGGCCCACTGCTCGCCCGACACGACGTAGTCGGCGACCCTGAGCTCGCCCTCCTGCACCAGCACCGTCACGAGCACGCCGGCGCGCTTGTCGAGGACGGCCTCGATGATCACGCCCTTGGCGGGGCCGTCGGCGCGGGCGCGCAGGTCCTCGACCTCGGCCACCAGTGAGAGCATCTCGAGCAGGTCGTCGATGCCCTGGCCGGAGCGGGCGCTCAGCTCGACGGTGATGGTGTCGCCGCCGTACTCCTCGGGGATGAGGCCGGCCTGCATGAGGTCCTGCTTGACCTTCTCGGCGTTGGCCTGCGGCAGGTCGATCTTGTTGATGGCCACCACGATGGGCACGCCGGCCGCCTTGGCGTGCGCGATGGCCTCGCGCGTCTGCGGCATGACGGAGTCGTCGGCGGCCACGACGATGACGGCGATGTCGGTGGCGTTGGCGCCGCGTTGACGGATGGTGGTGAACGCCTCGTGGCCCGGCGTGTCGAGGAAGGTGACGACGCCGCTGGGGGTCTGCGCCTGGTAGGCGCCGATGTGCTGCGTGATGCCGCCCGCCTCGCGCTCCGCGACGCGCGCCTTGCGGATGGCGTCGAGCAGCGAGGTCTTGCCGTGGTCGACGTGGCCCATGACGGTGACGACGGGCGCGCGCCGTGGCAGCGCCGCCGCGGGCGCCGCCTCGGGGGCCGCCGCGGGCTTGCCGCCCTTGGCGAGCCTGGCGGCCTTCTCCTCGGCGCTCATCTTGTCGCCCGGCGTGGCGGGGGCAGGCGCGGCCGCGGCGGCGCCGGCGGGGGTTCCGGCCGGGGCGGCGGCCACGAGCTGGCGCACCGTCTCGGCGGTCTCGGCGTCGAGGGTGCTGGAGTGCGACTTGTACTCGACCCCGATCTCGTCCAGCACGGCGAGGAGGTCCTTGTTCTCAACGCCGAGATCGCGCGCTAGTTGGTAGATGCGGACTTTGTCTGACATTCAAGCCTCCGAGGCGGGGTTCCCCGCGGCGCCCTGGGCGGCTGGGGAAGCGTGAGCCGACGCCGGCTCCGGCAGCGCGGACGCTGCGGCTTGCGGTAGGGCGGAGACCGCGGCGTGCAGCAGCGCCCTCACCTCCTGCGCCTGGCCGGCGAAGGCCTGGCGCAGGCGCTTGTCGTTGGGTTCGGTGGCGCACCCGGCGCAGACCCAGGTGCCGCGGCCTCCCAGCCTGCGGGCGGGGTCGAGGCGGTAGCCCTCGTCGATCCGCACCAGGCGCAGAAGCTCCGCGCGGGGCCGCGACGCGCGGCACACGACGCAGCGGCGCATGGGGACGTGGCGGGTACCGGCCGGTGCCGACATGGTCGTCGCTACTCCTTGCCTTCCTCGGTGGGCGCGGCGTCGGACGGTGCGTCGGTCGGTGCGTCCTGCGCGGGCGCCTCGTCGGCGGCCGCCGGCGCCTGCGTGAAGAGGGCGTCGAACGCCGAGTGGGTGCGCTCGGGTTGAGTCGTGTCGGCGGCGCGGGAGGCGGCGGCCTGGAAGGCCGCGTCGAAGTCGGACACCGACTCGGAGCCCTGCAGGTCGATCTTGTAGCCGGTCAGCTTGGCCGCCAGGCGCACGTTCTGGCCCGACTTGCCTATGGCGAGCGACAGCTGGTCTGAACCGACCGTCACCTTGGCGGCCTTGGCCTCCGTGTCGAGCTCGATGTTGCCGACCTTGGCGGGCGAGAGAGCGTTGCGGATGAACTCGCGGACGTTCGGGTCCCACTGGATGATGTCGACGCGCTCGCGCTGCAGCTCGGCCGTCACGGCCTGGATGCGGCTGCCGCGGTGACCGATGCAGGCGCCGATCGGGTCGACGTTGGGGTTGTTCGAGCTCACCGCCACCTTGGAGCGTTGGCCGGCCTCGCGGGCGACGGCCTTGAGCTCCACCGTGCCGTCGGCCACCTCGGGGATCTCCTGGCGCATGAGGTACTCGAGGAGCTCGGGCGCGGCGCGCGACACGTGGATCGACGGCCCGCGCGGGCTGAGCTCCACGTTCTGCACGTAGACCTTGAGGCGCATGCCGACCATGTAGCGCTCGCCCTGGATCTGCTCCTTGGCGGGCATGATGGCCTCGCCGCGGCCAAGGTCGACGAAGACGTTGCGCTTGTTGTCGGTGCGGGCGACAACGCCCGTCATGATGTCGCCGGCGCGGTCCTTGTACTCCTCGTACACGTACTCGCGCTCCGCCTCGCGGATCTTCTGCGTTATGACCTGCTTGGTGGTCTGCACCGCGATGCGCGTGAACTTCTCCGGGTCGACGGGGAACTCCATCTCCATGCCGAGCTCCACCTCGTCGTCGAGGTCGAGGGCGTCGGCCAGCGAGATCTCCTTGTTGGGGTCCTCCACCGCCTCCACCACGCGGCGGATGACCATGATGTCCATCTCGCCCGACTCGGGGTCGAGGTCCACCTCGATCTGATGCCCGGGCATCACGTTGCGTTCGAACGCCTGGCTGAGCGCGTCCTCGAGGCTGCTGAGCAACTGCTCCTTGTCGAGGTTGCGTTCGGCGGCCAACAGGTTGAGCGCGTCGACGAACTCCTTGTTCATCCTTACTTCTCCCTACCTATTCGGTTGTGGCCGTGGCGGCGGTAAGCCACACGGCTAACCCGCGCCGCTAGCGCGGGTGTCTTGAGTTGCCGCCCGTGGGTCGCGCCGCGGGCGGGTTCAGCGCGGCGTGTCGGGCCACTCGGCCAGCCGCGCCACCTCGATGCGAGCGACGTTCACCACGCGCTCCGTGCCGTCCACGGCGATGGTGACGTCGTCACCTTGCACCCCCGCTATGCGCCCCTTGAAGGTCTCGCCCGCCACGCGGAACTTGGCGAGGAGGCCGGCGAAGCGCTCGAAGTGCCGCGGCGTGAACAGGGGCCGCTCGGCACCGGGCGACTCCACGTCGAGGCGGTAACCGGTCTCGAACGGGTCGAGGCGGTCGAGTTCCAGGCCGAAGACCTCGGAGGCCCTGGCCACGTCCTCGATGCCCACGATCCCCTCGTCGAGGCGGTCGATGCGGAGCAGGACCCGTCGCGAGCGCCCTGAGGTGCTGACCGTGACCTCGAGCACCTCGTAGCCGAGGGGCGTTAGCACCTCGGAGGCTGCCTGCGACAACTCCATGCTTCCTCCCGTGGAGGCTCCGCCCCAACGAAAAGGCGGTGGGCCAGAACCCACCCGCCGGTCCCGCCGGGACGTTGTCCGCCCCGAATCTTACCGCTTCGGTGGGGGTTACCGCAACACAAACACATTGTGCATTGGCGGGGTGCGCTCAGTCGGCCAAGAGCTCGCCGAGCCGGAACAGGTCAACGAGCCAGGCGCCGCCCACGCGCAGCGTGTCGGCCGCCAGGCCGCGGACCTGCACCCCGGCGGCCCAGGCGGCGGCGTCCGCCTCGGCGGCGAACGGCCCCACCAGCGCCTCGCCGCCGCGGTACGCGGCGGGCGCCAGCGGCACTAGCGCCTCCACCCGGCGCCCGGCCGCGTCAGCGACCTCGCGCGCCACGGCGTGGCGCCGCGCCCACTCCGGGCGCTCGACCAACGCCTGCAGGTGGTTGAGGAGGCGCCTCGAGTCGGGCGCGGCCAGGGCGGGCCTCGCCGCGAAGTCGCACCAGTCGCCCTCGGCGGCGCCAACGAAGCGCCTATCGGGGAAGAGCACGGAGAGTAGCTGGGCCGCCACGTCGGCCAGTTCGGGGGAGCAGCGCATGGCGGGCGTGAACCCGCCGGTGCCGGGAGCGCCCGCCCGGCCGGGCGCCCGCTCGTCGCCAGGCAGCGTCGTCACGGTGCGATTCTACGCCGCGCCCGCCCCGGGTCCGCGCGTTGACACGTCCTCCCGAGGCAACTTAGACTCGCCCGCATGAGAAGCCCGCCGGCTTCGCAGTCGTTTACTTGCTGAGCGCAGCGCCCACGGCCTGCGCGCTTCGACCCACTGCCCCGACAGGGCGGTGGCTTTTTGTTTCGTCGGGGCCTGGACGAGCGCCCGGGCGGAGAGGGTGAGCGAGCAGGATGGTCGAGGACGGCGCCGCGAGGCGCGAAGAAGAAGGGGCCGAGGCCCTCCCCGAGGTACGCGGGTGGTTGGAGAGCGTCGCCGCCGCCGGCGGGCTCGCCGCGCTGCAGGAACTGCGCGTGCGCGTCCTCGGCAAGAAGGGCGAGATCACTCAGCGCCTCAAGGCGCTCGGGGCGATGGGCCCGGACGAGCGCCGGGCCGCGGGCGAGCGTTGGAACCGCGTCAAGGCGCGACTCAGCGAGGCCATCGAGGCGCGCAAGGCCGCGCTCGAGCGGGAGGAGCTTGTTAGGCAGCTGGCGGGCGAGCGCGTCGACGTGACCCTCCCCGGCACGCGGCCGCCGCAGGGCGGCCTGCACATACTCACCCTCGTCACGAACCGGTTGCTCGAGGTCTTCACCAGCCTCGGCTACGAGGTCGTCACCGGCCCCGAGCTCGAGACCGATCACTACAACTTCGCGGCCCTCAACTTCCCGCCCGACCATCCGGCGCGCGACTCGCAGGACACGTTCTGGACGACCGACGGTCGGCTGCTGCGCACCCACACGAGCCCCATGCAGGTCCGGTACATGGAGGAGAACCGGCCGCCCTTCAAGGTGGTCGTGCCCGGCAGGGTCTTCCGCAACGAGGCGCAAGACGCCACGCACGAGGCGCAGTTCCACCAGCTGGAGGCGCTTGTGGTGGGCGAGCGCATCACCATGGCCGACCTGCGCGGCGCCATCCAGGAGATGGCGCAGGCCCTCATCGGCCCCGGCACGCGCACGCGGCTGCAGCCGTCGTACTTCCCGTTCGTCGAGCCGGGCGCCGAGTTCGCCATCTGGTGGACCCACCCCCGCACCGGCCGCGAGGAGTGGCTCGAGCTGGGCGGCTGCGGCATGGTGCACCCCAAGGTGTTCGAGGCGGTCGGGTACGAGGGCGTCACCGGCTTCGCGTTCGGCTTCGGCATCGAGCGCCTGGCGCTCGTGCGTTACGGCATCCCCGACATCCGCTACCTCTTCCAGGGCGACATGCGCATCCTCGAGCAGTTCAGGGGGGCGCTATGAAGGTCCCGTACTCGTGGCTGCAGGAGTTCTTCGCCGAGCCCCTGCCGGGACCCGCCCGCGTGGTCGAGCTTCTCGACGGCCTGGGGCTGGCGGTCGAGGGCGTCACCACGGCCCCGGCTGCGCCCGCAGGCGTGGTCGTGGTCGACGTGACGGGCGTCGAGAGGGTCGAGGGCGCCACCGCGCCGCTCGCCAAGACGCTCGTCACCGACGGGCGCCGTGAGCACCAGGTGGTGTGCGGCGACCCCAACGTGCGCGTCGGCATGCGCACGGCGCTCGCCCTGCCCGGCGCGCACCTGCCCGCCGTGAACCTCACCGTGGCGCTCAGACCGGTACTCGGGGTGGAGAGCCACGGCATGCTCGCCAGCGCCAGGGAACTCGGCCTGTTCGACCACGGCGGCGGCGTGCTCGCTCTCGGCCACGACGCCCCCCTCGGCGCCGAGCTGGCCGCGCTCTGGCCGGAGGAGACCGTCATCGAGCTCGAGCTCACGCCCAACCGCGCCGACGCCTTCAGCCTGCTCGGCGTGGCGCGCGACCTGGCCGCCAAGCTGGGGGTCGCCTACCGTCACCCGGCGGCGGGGCTCGAGCGCGGCGACCGCGCCCTCGACGACGGCCTCGCCGTCGCGGTCGCCGATCCGGCGGCGGCGCCGCGCTTCACGCTCCGGCGCGTCGACGGCGTGCGGGTGGCGCCGAGCCCCGTGTGGCTGCAGCGCCGCCTCGCGCAGCTGGGGCTGAGGCCCCGCAACAACCTGGTGGACGCCACCAACTACGTGACGTTCGAGCTGGGGCAACCGACCCACGCCTACGACCTGGCGGCGCTGCGCGACGGCCGCGTCGGCGTGCGCCGGGCCAACCCGGGGGAGAGCATCAGGGTCCTCAACGACGACCTGGTGCGGCTCGACCCCGCCGACCTGCTCATAACGACCGGCGCGGGCGACGGCGTGCCCGTCGGCCTGGCCGGCGTGATGGGCGGCGCCTACGGCGGCGTGGAGGCGGGTACCGTGGCCGTGGCCCTCGAGGCCGCCTGCTTCGAGCCCGTCACCGTGAGGCGTGCCGGGCAGCGCCACAAGCTCGTCACCGACGCGCGCACCCGCTTCGAGCGCGGGGTGGACCCCAACCTGTGCGAGCTGGCGTCGGCGCGCCTCACGGCCCTGGTCGTCGAGCTGGCGGGCGGCACCGCCCATCCCGGCCTCAGCGCCGTGGGCGCTGACGTGGCCGCTCGGCAGGTCGAGTACCGGCCGTCGAGGGTCCACTACCTCATGGACTTCGAGGTGCCCGCCGCCGACCAGCGCGCCTACCTGGAGCGCCTCGGCTGCCGCGTCGAGGAGCGCGAGGTCGACGCCTGGGTCGTCACGCCGCCGAGTTGGCGCTACGACCTCGCCATAGAGGAGGACCTCGTCGAGGAGGTCGCGCGCCTCCACGGCTTCGAGAACATCGGGCTCACCGACCCCGACATGCGCTTCGTGCCGCGCGCCGGCGACCCGACGCACCGCCGCTTGAGGGACCGCTTGGCGGCGCTCGGGCTGCAGGAGGTGATGACGTACGTCTTCACCGGCCCCGCCGAGCTGGCGCGGGCCGCGGCGCCCGCCGCCACGGTCGAGCTGAGCTCGCCGCAGGGCGTCGAGAAGAGCGTGCTGCGCACCGCCCTCTACCCGGGGCTGCTGGCGGCGGCCGCCGCCAACCGGCAGGCGGAGTCCCTGGCGCTCTTCGAGGTCGGGCACGTGTTCGGGGAGGTCGAGGAGGAGCGTGTGGCGCTCCTCCTGCGCGGCGACCGCGCCGTGGGCCACTGGCGGCCCGGCCTGGCCGGGGACTTCTTCACCCTCAAGGGGATCCTGGAGGGGCTCGCCGGGCTCGACGGCGCCACGGTGACCACCACGCCGGCGCCGGCGCCGCACCTGCACCCCGGCGTCAGCGCCCTGGTGACGTGGGACGGCGCGGCCGTCGGTCACGCCGGGCGCTTGCACCCGGAGGTGGCGGCGGCCTTCGAGCTCGGCGACGTCTACGTCGCGGAGCTGCGCCTGCCGCTCGCGGGCGGCAGGGTCGCGTTCCGGGACATCGTCAGGCAGCCGTTCGCCGAGCGCGACCTCGCCGTCGTCGCGCCGCTCGAGGTCACCTACGCCGAGCTGGCGACGCTCCTGGCCGACGCGGCCGGCGACAAGCTCGCGAGCCTGGCGCCGTTCGACGAGTACCGCGGCGCCAACCTGCCGAGCGGCGCCCGGTCCGTGGCGGTCAGGTTCAGGTTCCAGGACGCCAGGCGCGCCCTGACCGACGAGGCCGTCGACGCCCTTATGGAGAATGTCATCCGGGCCGTCAGGAGCGCGGGCTACGATATCCGGGCATGATGCCCGCCACCTGGATAGACGCCCTCCTGGTGCTCATGGTCGTGTCCACGACGGCGCTGGGAGCCTCCCGCCGCCTGGTGGGCTTCACCGTGGGCGTGGGGGGCGTGCTGCTGCTCAGGCCGCTCCTCGTGGTGGGCTCGCGCGGCGTGTGGGTGGCCGTGGTGACCGCGCTGGTGGGCGGGGTGATACTCGCCGTCATCGGTCAGCGCCTCGTTCCTGCGGGCAAGCGCCAGGGCTGGGTCGGCAAGGCGCTCGGCGGCGTTGGCGGCGCGGCCCTCGGCCTGACGCTCATGTTCGCCCTGGTCACCTCCCTCCCCATCCAACGCAACCCCGCCAACGACGCCGAGATCTTCTACCCGCCCCGCACGGCGCCCGGCACGCTGGCCGTGGACCTCAACCGGTCACCGCTCGTCGACGTCGGACGCTCAATACTGCTTCATCCGCTCCTGCCAGCGCCCACGCCGGCCGAGGCGCGCGCGAACGACACGTGGCGGGTGTACGGCGGCCTTCACACCTGGCTGGTGGTCGGCGAGCCGTGGAACGAGAGGTGAAGGCGAGAACGTAGGGCAAGCGGGGACGCCGAGGTAGCGCAAGCCCAGCTCCGGCGCGCGGCAGCGCCGCGCCCGTACCGGCAGGGAAGGACACGACATGTGCGGCATCGTCGGATACGTAGGTGGGCGCGAAGCGGCGCCCGTGATCATCGACGGCCTGGCCCGCCTGGAGTACCGCGGGTACGACTCGGCGGGCCTGGCGGTGAGGGGCGGCGCCGGGCCGCTGCAGACCGTGAAGCGCGCGGGCAAGCTCAGCGTTCTGCGCGGCGCGCTGGAGGGCAACCTGCCGCGCGGCGTGCTCGGCGTGGGCCACACGCGTTGGGCCACCCATGGGCGGCCCAACGACGTCAACGCTCACCCGCACACCAGCGAGGACGGGCGCCTGGCGGTCATCCACAACGGGATCATCGAGAACTACGTCGAGCTGCGCGCCGAGCTGAGCGCGCGCGGCCACGTCTTCGCCTCCGAGACCGACACGGAGGTGCTCGTGCACCTCATCGAGGAGGCGTACGCCACCCTCGGCGGCGACCTGGGCACCGCGGTGCGCGCCGCCCTGACGCGCGTGCGCGGCGCCTACGCGCTGGTGGTGGCGCACGCCAACCACGACGTGCTCGTGGCGGCGCGCAACACCAGCCCCCTCGTCATCGGCCTGGCCGCCGGGGAGACGTTCCTCGCCTCCGACGTGCCGGCGCTGCTGCCGTACACGCGCGACGTCATCTACCTCCACGACGGCGACGTCGCCGAGCTGAGCGCGGCCGGCGTGGTGCTGACCGACTTAGCCGGTGCGCCCGTCCGGCGCGAGCCGAGCCGCGTGGAGTGGGACGCGGAGGCGGCCGAGAAGGGCGGCTTCCCGCACTACATGCTCAAGGAGATCTTCGAGCAGCCCACCGTCTTGCAGAACACCCTGTTCGGGCGCTTCGTGGGCAACGACACCGACGTCGAGCTCGGCCTCGGCCTCGACCCGAACGCCATCGACCGGGTCGTCATCACCGCCGCGGGCACGGCCTCGTTCGCGGGCGTCGTTGGTGCCACCCTGCTCAGGCGCCTGGCGCGGCTCGACGCCGTGGTGGAGGTGGCGTCCGAGTACAGGTACGCCGAACCGGTCGTGACGCCACGCACGCTGTGCGTCGTCGTCTCGCAGTCTGGCGAGACGATCGACACGCTCGAGGCCATGCGCGAGGCCAAGCGGCGCGGCGCGCGCACGCTGGCCATCCTCAACGTGAAGGGCTCGAGCATCAGCCGCGAGGTCGACGACGTGCTCTACATCCACGCGGGGCCCGAGATCGGGGTGGCGAGCACCAAGGCGTACCTCGGCATGGTGGCGGCGTTCGCCCTCCTGGCGTTGTGGCTGGGCCGGGCGCGCGGCGAGGTCGACGACGAGACCGCCCGCGACTACCACCGCGCGCTCAGGGCGCTGCCGGGGCAGGTCGAACGCGCCCTGGCGGGCCGCGACGCCGTGCGCGCCGTGGCCGACCAGGTGGTGGGCGCCCGCAGCGCGCTCTACCTGGGGCGCGGCGTGAACGTGGCCACCGCCATGGAGGGAGCGCTCAAGCTGAAGGAGATCTCGTACATCCACGCCGAGGCGTACCCGACCGGGGAGATGAAGCACGGCCCCATCGCCCTGGTGGATAGGGACCTGCCGGTTGTCGCCGTGGCAACGGCGTCCCAGCAGTACGAGAAGACGGTCTCGAACCTGCAGGAGGTGAAGGCGCGCGAGGGGCGGTTGATAGTGGTGGCCAACGAGGACGACGCGGGCATCGGGCAGCACACGCAGCACCTGCTGCGGGTGCCGCGCACGCTCGAGCTGCTCTCGCCCCTGATCAACGCGGTGCCGCTGCAGCTCCTCGCCTACGAGGTGGCGTGCCGCCTCGGGCGCGACGTCGACCAACCGCGCAACCTGGCCAAGAGCGTGACCGTCGAATGAGCCGGGCGGAGGGGCAGGCGTATCATCGGCGCCGAGGCTGGTGGAGTTGAGGAACGGT
>JACFNR010000024.1:14040-26491 GCA_019454765.1 Trueperaceae bacterium
TGAGGAACCTAGACACCCTGCGTGACGCCGTCCACGAGCGCGTCGACCGGTGCGAGGACGCCGGGTTGCTGGAGCAGGTCCACGCCCTGCTCGGCGACGGCGAGCCGGAGTTACTCCCGCTCGCTGACGAGGACGTGGAGCTGGTGCTCAAGGAGCTGCTCGACGACTGAGCGCCGTGCCGGCTAGAGGTAGCCGGCCGCCTTGAGGATGAGGTAGGCGCCCACGGCGGCCGCGCCCCACAGCAGGTACTTCAGGAACTTGGAGCCGCTCGCGCCCGTCCACTTGCCGAGGCTCTCGCGCGCCACGGCCGCCTCGCGCTTCTGTTGCGCGCGCTGCGCGCGCCGCAGCGACTTGACGCTCTTGTTGAGGTGCCCCTTGCGGCGGTAGGCGACGCCCAGGTTGTGATGGGCGTTGGAGAAGTCCTCGTTGACCTTGAGGGCGGCCTGGTAGTGCTCGATGGCCGCGTCGACGCGCCCCTGCTCTAGCGCCACGTTGCCGAGGTTGGTGAGGGCGCGGTAGTGCTTCGGGTCGAGTGCGACGGCGGCCTCGAACGCCGTCTGAGCGGCGGCGAGGTCGGAGTCGTAGATGCGCACGGTGCCAAGCTGCGTGAGGTACTCCGAGGGGAACCAGTTGTCGTCGGGCAGCTCGGCGAGGGCGGCGCCGGCCGCGTCGGGGTCGCGCCGGTCGAGCTGGGCCGCGGCCGCCTTGAGGGCCTCCAGCTGACCGATGAGCTCGGGCCACGGCACGAGCGGCGCAGGCTGCTCCTGCCGCTCGATGCGCTTGACGGCCTTGTCGAACGAGCGTTCGTGCACGAGCTCCTGCACGTCCGAGAGGGCGCCGAGCGCGGCCAGGGTCGCCTGATCGGTGCCGCCGGAGACGATGTAGGCCTGGCGTGCCGCCATGAAGCGCCTGTCGGCGAGCGCCTGGCGCCAGTCGAGCTGGGCCGCGGCTGGGGCCGGCGCGGCGCCGGTGACCTGCGTGGCGTGGGCTGCCGACGCGTCGCGGGACTCGGCGCCGCCGGGTCCGTGCGTGGCGTCGGGGCCGGGCGTGGCAGTCCCGCCGGGCGTGGGCTCTGGGGTGTGGGCGTCTGCCGTCACGTCCAAGACCGTAGCACGCCCTGGTAGAGGTCTGAATAGGCCGTCGCCGACGCGCCCCACGAGTGGTCCTCCGCCATGGCGGCCGCCTGCATCCGGCGCCACGCGGCCGTGCCGTAGGCGCGGCGCGCCTCGCCGGCCGCCCACAGGAGGCCCTCGACCGTCGGGTGCTCGAAGGCGAAGCCGGTGCGGCCGTGCTCCACCGTGTCCTTGAGGCCGCCGGTGGCGTGCACGATGGGCAGGGTGCCGTAGCGCATGGCGATCATCTGCGAGAGGCCGCACGGCTCGAAACGGCTAGGCACAGCCAGGGCGTCGGCGCCGGCGTAGACGAGGTGCGCCAGCTCCTCGTCGTAACCGAGCGTGGCGCCAACGCGGCCAGGGTGCGCCCGCGCCAGCCCGGCCACTGCCGCCTCCAGGCCCGCCTCGCCGGCACCGAGCAGCACCAGCGTCCAGCCGGCGGCGAGCAGCGAGGGTGCGCCGGCGAGGAGCATGTCGATGCCCTTCTGCTGTGCCAGGCGCGACACGACCCCAAGCACGGGGCCGTCGCCCTCCAGGGCGTGGCGCCCGAGCAGCGCCTCGCGCGCGGCGGCCTTTCCCGTGGGGTCGGCGGCGGAGTACGGCGCGGGGAGGACCGGGTCGGTGGCGGGGTCCCACGCGGCCGTGTCGATGCCGTTGAGGATGCCCTGCAGCTTGTGGGCCAGGGCGCGGAAGGTGCCGTCGAGCGTGAAGCCGTACTCGGGCGTCTGCAGCTCGCGGGCGTAGGTGGGGCTCACGGTCGTGACGCTGCGGGCGAAGCCAACGCCCGCCTGCATGGCGTTGGCGCGCCCGAAGTGGTCGAGGTACGAGCGCGTGAGGTCGGTGCCGAGGCGGAGCCAGTGCACGGTCTCGGCGAGGCCCGACTCGCCCTGGAACTGCACGTTGTGGACGGTGTAGACGCTGCGGAGGCCGGGGAAGCCCGGGGGGAGGTGCCAGCCGCGCTCGAGGAGCATGGGCAGGTAGCCGGTGTGCCAGTCGTTGGCGTGCACGATGTTGGGGACGAACCCCAGGCGCGCCGCCACGGCCGGCACGGCGCGCGAGAAGCGCGCGAAGCGCCGCGCGTCGTCGGGGTAGCCGTACAGGCGCTCGCGGCGGTAGTCGTCGTGCCCCACGAAGGCGTAGCGCACCCCGCCGGCCTCCAGCACGCCGACCCCGACGGACTCGAAGCCGCCCGCGAACGGCGCGGCCACGTCGCCCACCCAGTAGGGGGCGGGGTCGCCGCCCAGGCGGGCGTACCAGGGGCTCACCACCAGCACCTCGTGACCGAGGCGCGCGAGGGCCTGCGGCAGCGCGCCGGCCACGTCGGCGAGGCCGCCCGTCTTGCTGTAGGGGACGACCTCGGCGGCCGAGAAGAGGACCTTCACGCGTCCAGCTTAGCCGCTGGGGCCGCCTCGCGGCTGCGGTTGGAGGGCGCGCCGTCCGGGCCCGCTCGGTGCGCCGCCCGGGCCCGCTCGGGGCCGCCCGGAGGGCGCGCGCGGAGGGCGCGCGCGGACGGCGCCCGTAGCGCCCGCCGCGGCCTCTCATGTTGCGTCCGTATACTCTAGGACGCATGCGTGATCAACCGACGGAGGCTTCATGAAGCGCAGATGGTACATCGCGGGTCTGGTGGCGCTGGCCCTTGGCACCATGGTCGTCAACGCCCAGCTGTCCCGGGACTACGCGGGCGAGTTCTTCAACAACCCGTCCGGACGCGCGCTCGTGCAGGCGTTCGGTGCGCTGAAGAGCGGTTACCTTAACGACGTCGACGACGACTCCCTCATCCAGGGCGCCATCACCGGCATGTTGGCGTCGCTCGACGACCCGTACACGAGCTACCTCCTGCCCAAGGACGCGGCGCGCGAGAACCAGGACCTGACCGGCTCGTTCGAGGGCATCGGGGCCGTGCTCACGCCGCACGACCGCCAGTCCGGCAAGGGCGTCGAGATCCTCACCGTCTACGCCGGCGGGCCGGCCTCCAAGGCGGGCCTCAGGCGCGGCGACATCTTCGTTAGCGTGGACGGCGTGGAGGTGGCCGACCTGACCACCAGCGAGGTGGCCGACCTCGTGAGGGGCCCGAAGGGCACCGACGTCACGCTAGTCATGACGCGGCCCGGCGAACCGGAGCAGCTCACGTTCGTCATCGAGCGCTCCACCATCCAGATCGTCGACGTGGCCAGCGCCATGCTGCCGGGCGGGGTGGGCTACATCGCCCTCACCTCGTTCAACAACCAGCGCCTGCACGAGCAGTTGGTCGAGCACCTCGACAAGCTGATCGCGCAGGGCGCCACCTCGCTCGTCCTCGACCTGCGCGACAACTCGGGCGGGCTCCTCAACCAGGCCGTGCTCATCGCCGACGACTTCCTCAGCAAGGGCGACATCGTCTTCCAGCGTTCGCGCGGCGTCACGCAGCGCTACGCGTCCGCCGACCCGAAGGCGTACGACCTGCCCATGGTGGTGCTCGTCAACGAGAACTCCGCCTCGGCCTCCGAGATCGTGGCGGGCGCCCTGCAGGAGAACGGCCGCGCCCTCGTGGTGGGCGAGCCCACGTTCGGCAAGGGCGTGGCCCAGTCGGTGCTGTCGCTATCGGACGGCGGGCAGCTAAGGTACGTGTCGTTCGAGTGGCTCACCCCCGACCGGCGCTCCATCGCCGAGAAGGGCATCACGCCCGACGTGAAGGCGCCGGACACGCGCTACCCGCGCACCATCGTCGCCGACGGGCAGGGGCTGCACGAGGGCCAGACCGTCGACCTGGTCGTCGACGGGCAAGTGGTCGGCTCGGCCGTGGCGGGCGAGGACGGCAAGTTCAACATCCTGGCGCTCGGCGGCGTGCGCGAGGTGAGCGAGGTGCAGGGCGAGGCCATCGTCCACCTCGACACCGACACGGCGCTCCAGACGGCCGTGGCCACGCTCGAGGAGAGCATCGCTCAGAGCGGCAACTGAACGACGCGGCGCGCGTGCCGCGCCGCGGCCGTGCGGACGCGGCCGCCTCGCCGCTTATGACGCCAACCAGCGGCGCCGCCTAAGGGCGAGGGCCGGCCGCCGCCACGTCGGCGGGCGCCGAGGCGGCGAAGCGTTCGAAGTTGCGTCTGAACATGGCGGCGAGGTTGGCGGCCGCCGCATCGTAGTCGGCCGGCTCCGCCCACGTGCCGCGCGGGTGCAGCAGGGCCGCCGGCACGCCCGGCACGAGCGTGGGGACGTGCAGCCCGAAGACCGGGTCGACGTAGGTGTCGGCGTCGTCGAGCTCCCCCCGCAGGGCGGCCCGCACCATCGTGCGGGTGTGGCGCAGCTTGATGCGCTCGCCCACCCCGTGCCCGCCGCCCGTCCAGCCCGTGTTCACCAGCCACACGCGCGAGCCGTGCTCCTCCAGTCGGGCGCGCAGCATCTCCGCGTACTCCACGGGTGGGAGGGGCATGAACGGCGCCCCGAAGCAGGCGCTGAAGGTGGCCGTGGGCTCCGTGACGCCGCGCTCGGTGCCGGCCACCTTGGCGGTGTAGCCGCTGAGGAAGTGGTACAGCGCCTGCGGCACCGTGAGGCGCGCCAGTGGCGGCAGCACCCCGAAGGCGTCGGCGCTCAGGAAGACGACGTCAGAGGCGGGCCAGCCCACGCCCGACGTGGACGCGTTGGAGATGAAGCCGAGCGGGTAGGCGGAGCGGGTGTTCTCCGTCTTGCTGGTGTCGGCGTAGTCGGGCTCGCGCCCCGCCCGCAGGCGCACGTTCTCGAGCACCGCGCCGAAGCGCGTGCTCGCCGAGTAGATCTCGGGTTCGGCCGCCGCGGACAGGTTGACGACCTTGGCGTAGCAGCCGCCCTCGAAGTTGAAGATGCCCTCGTGCGACCAGCCGTGCTCGTCGTCGCCTATGAGGCGTCGCTCCGGGTCGGCCGACAGCGTCGTCTTGCCGGTGCCCGAGAGCCCGAAGAAGAGCGCCACGCGCCCCGTGTCCGTCTCGTTGGCGGCGCAGTGCATGGGGAAGACGTCGCGCCGCGGCAGCGCGAGGTTGAGGACGCCGAAGATCGACTTCTTGATCTCGCCCGCGTACTCGGTGTTGGCGATGAGGACGAGCCTCCGCTCGAAGTCGAGCATGATGGCCGTGGTGCTGCGGCAACCGTGGCGCGCCGGGTCGGCCTCGAAGCTCGGCAGGTCGAGCACCAGCCAGTCCGGCTCCCGGCCCGCCGCGTCTGGCCGCCTGAACAGGTTGGCGGCGAACAGGCCGTGCCAGGCGTACTCCGTCACCACCCGCACGCCCAGCTGGTAGGCGGGGTCGGCGCCCACGGCGAGGTCCTGCACGTACAGCTCCATGCCGGCGAGGTGAGCGGTCATGTCGGCCAGCAGCCGGTCGAACTGCGCCTGCTCGACGGGTTGGTTGACGTCGCCCCAGTCGACGCCCTCGCTGGCGGCGTTCCTGACCAGGTACTTGTCCTTGGGCGAGCGGCCCGTGAACTGTCCCGTGTCGGCCACCAGCGCGCCCGTGCTCGCAAGCTGCGCCTCGCCGCGGGCCAGGGCGTGCTCCACGAGCTCGGCCGGGCTGAGGTCGGCGTGGAGGAGCCGCGCCGACGAGAGGTCGAGGCCGCTACTCGGGCTCGTTGGCGGGCGCGCCCAGGCGGACTGCTTGGCGCTGCTGTTCTCGGTCATGGGGTCGTTACCTCCGCGGCGCGTGCCGGTCGACGGGCCACACCGCCCTTATACCAGTAGGCCGGGTCGTCTCCCGGGCGCGCTGTCACCGCGCCGGTACACCTGCGCGGCGCGGCTCACCACCGCAGGGTCACGCCCACCTGGAAGGCGCTGCGCTCCGTGCCGAGGGTGACGCCCGCGTCGAGGGCGAAGGTGGGGCTGAAGGCGTAGGAGAGGGAGACGCCGAGCTCGGGACGGGGCGGGTCTGGCACGCCGGCGCCGGGGAAGTCGATGCGGCCGGTGATGTCCAGGTCGAGCGGCCCGAGCCCGTACGACAGGAGCACCTCGTTGGTGATGGCGTAGGCGCGGTCCGGTCCGTCGTAGGTGCCGATCCGGTAACTGGCGAACAGGTCGGGGTTCAGGTAGCCGCCGAGGCGCAACGACACCCCGAACGGCTGCTCGCTCGCGTCGAGGAGGCTCGAGAGCGCCGAGGTGCGGATCTCGACCACGTCGAGGCCGAGCGCCTGGCGGATGGCGTTGGCCAGCTCGCTGACCACGAGGAGGTCGACGGCGGTGTCGAGCGCGCCCTGCGCCACCGCCGCGCCGAGCCCGCCCGTGCCGATGATGCCGGCGTTCAGCTCGAAGCGCCCGAGCGTGAGGAGGCTCATGAGCTCCGCGTCCGTGAAGGCCCTCACGCCGCTACCGGGACCGTCGCCCGCCACCTCGATGCGGGCGTCGGACGACACGCGCGGCTGCACGTCGAACCGGAAGCCGCCCTCCTCGGCGGGAGCGGCCTGCACCTGGCCCGTGAAGGCGAGGTTCACCACGAACGTCTGCCCCTCGCGCGGCGTCACGAAGCTCACGCGGTTGTCGGCCGCCACGACGCGCGACTTGTCGAGTTCCGTGTGCGCCGCCACGTCGAGGGCGGGGTAGAGGCCGGTGCTGGGTCCGAAGGTGGCGATGGCGCGGTCGATGGTGAAGTCGCGCCCGGAGAAGCGCAGGCTGCCGCGCAGGGTGCTGGCGGTGCCCACCAGGCGCGGCGCGGCGGCCGTGCCGCTCAGCACCAGGTCGAGCGCCGCCTCGCCGGAGCCCAGGTTGGTGGTGAGGAGCACGCGCTGCGGGGCGCGGATGGCCAGCCCGGCGAAGCGCAGCGCCGCCAGCGCCGGTTGCGGCGGCTCCGGGGCCGCGGCGGCGCCCTCGGGCGGCGCGGGCGGGCGCGCGTTGGGGTCGACGATCACCTCGGCGGCCGTGATGGTGCCGCCCAGCGCCACGCCGCCCGCCTCGCCCGCCAGGCGCAGGTCGGCGTCAACCACGGCGCTGGCGACCATGAGGGCGGGGAAGGCGACGCTCAGGCCGGTGCCCGAGGCGTGCAGGTCGAGGGGGAAGAGGCCGCCCTCCAGCCGCGCCGTGCCCTCGCCGAGCCGGCCCGTGACGGCCAGGGCGAGGTCGCCATCGGCGTCTTGCGTCAGGTTGCCGGTCACGCCCTCCACCACCCCGACGCCGGGCAGCGCCAGGCTGCCGTCGAAGCCGACGTCCACCGCGCCGAGGGCGAAGGGGGCGAGGTCGAGGCGCGCGCCGCCCGATACGGCGAGGCTGCCGGCGAGGGGCGACACGCCGTCCAACTGCGCCGCGACGGTGAGCGCGTTCCCCTCGAGCGCCACCCGCGTCCCGCCGAGGCGGTAGCGGCTGCCGGCCACCTCGACGTCGAGGCCGGCGCTGGCGATCACCGCCGACGGCTGGGCGAGGTCGCCCTTCACGTCGATGGTGAGCGAGCCCTCGGCGCCCATGCCGAGGCGCGCGAGGGAGGGGAAGAGGCCCAGCAGCGGCGTGAAGTCCGCGTCGACCGCCTCGAGGTGGAAGTCGAGGTCGTCGGGGCGCAGGAGGCCGGCGGCCTCCCAGCGCCCCAGACCCGCGAACTCGGCGCGGTCCACCTGCACGGTGCCGGCGTCGAGGGTGAGGGTGACGTTGCCGACGGTGGGGACGCCGGCCCGCTCGAGCCGCACCTCCTCCGTCGCCAGGCGCAGGTAGCCGGCCGCCGGGTCGCTCAGCGGCAGGTCGAAGCGCAGCACCCCAGTGACGTCGGCGGTGACGTCCGACGGGCCGACCACGGCGTGAGCCAGGAACTGCGCCGGGAAGCGCTCGAAGCGCCCGGAGCCGCTCAGCCGGTCGCCGGCCAGGTTGGCGGTGAGGGTGGCGCCGCGGGTGCGCAGGCTGACGTCGACGGAGGAGAGGGCGCCGCTGACGGCGACCTCCACGGCGGAGCTCGTCCCGCCCGCCGTGAGTTCCGGGCTGACGAACTGCCCGAACACCAGGCCGTCGCGGAGCTGCAACGCGCCCGTGACCGTGCCGGCGAGGTACGGGGCGCGCTCCCTGACGAGGGGCACGTCGGCCAGCTCGAGGTTGCGGAGGCGCGCCTCCAGCCGCCCGCCGCGCGGCGCTCCCACCGCGAGGCTGGGCGGCAGCAGGTCGGCGAGCCCCCAACTGCCGCTGAAGGCCAGTCGGCCCGCGTCCGACTGCAGGTTGGCGCTGCCGCCCACGCGCCCGTCGGCGACGCTGCCGGTGGCGTTCACCACCACTGCGCCAAGGCCCGGCGGGTAGAGCTGCAGGTCGTCGACCTGCAGGCTGCCCGACAGCCGGCCGCCGCGGTGGTCGAGGCTGGCGGTCACGGCGCCGCCGCTGAGGCGGAGGTCGACGTCGAGCGTCACCGCGTCGGGCGCCGTGCCGGGAGCGTAGGTGCCCGTGAGCCGCCCGAGCGGGCCCGCGTACGCCAGGCGCCACTCGGCGCCCGCCGTGGTCAGCGTCCAGGGGAGGGTGTACTCCGTGGGGCCCGCCGCGGCGCCAGCCGCCCCGGCGAGCGGGAGGTCGGTGGCGAGGGTCACGGCGCCCGCCAGGTTCGCGCCCGCCGCGCTCAGCTCGCCGTCGGCGCTGAGCGTGATCCCGGCGAGGCGCGCCTCGAAACCGTCGAGGGTGACCCTCGGCGTGGGGGCGAGCGCCACGGTGAGGAAGCCGGCGGCGGCGTCGCTACCCTCGAAGCGCAGTCCCTCGCTCGCGGCGCGCGTGAGCAACCCCAGCAGGTCGGCGGCCTCGAGGGTGGTCACGGCGCGCAGCTGGGGCAGGCCGACGAGCTGCACGCTGAGGCGCGGCGTCGTGTCCTGCCCGGTCAGCACCAGGCGGGCGGGGCCCACGTCCAGCCTGACGGCGCCGGCGGCGAGCAGCCCGAGGCCCGGCACGGCGCGGAGCCGCACCTGCGAGATGACGGGCAGTTCGGCGCGCGCGCTCGCGCCGGGAGCCGACGCCAGCGTCGCCACGCTCAGGTCGGCGTCCGGCGCCACCCGTCCCTGCAGCCTGAGCGGCACGGAGGTCGGGCCGCCGCTCACCACCTGGTCGACGGTGATGCCGGCGGTCGTGACGGTGGCGCGCCCGGCCACACGCAGGTCGCCGTCGACGGCCTCGACGGCGGTGCTCAGCACCAGCTGCGGCAGCGCGCCCTCGCCCATCACGGTGCCGGTCACGCTCAGGCGCAGGCCCGCCAGCTCGGCGCCGGCCAGGTCGAGCGCGCCCGTCCACGGCCCCTCGGCGCGTTCGGTGCGCCCGGTCACCGCCCCGCCGTAGGCGGTGCCGGCCAGCTCGGCGACCACGTTGCCCGCCGTGGCCGTCAGGTTCAGCTGGAGGTCGAGGTCGGGTCCCGTCGCCGCGGCCACCGCCTGCAGCTCCGCGAAGGTGCCGGCGGCCGTCAGGTCGAGCTTCACCCCGCCGCCTACCTCGAGCGCCGCCACGGCGGCCGACCAGCTCCCGGAGGTCACGTCGAGCGCGCCGCTCAGGTGGTCGCCCGTAACGGCGAGGGGCGCGAGGGGCGCGGCGGCCGTGACGCTCACGGCGCCGAGGTCAACGTCGCCGACGGCCGCGCCCGTCACGGCCGCGTCCAGCCACGGCCCAGCGTCGGTGGCGGCGCCGAGCGTCAGCGCCAGCCGCCCGGCCAGGCCGCCGCCCAGGGCGGCGAGGTCGCCCGTTAGGCGCGCCTCGCTCAGGTCGGCGCTCACGCTCGCCTCCCACCCCGTCAGGCGCCCGGCGCCGGTCACGGTCACGCCGTCTTCACCCGTCGTCCGGCCGTCCGCCAGGAGCACGACGGCGTCGCCGTAGCGGGCCGTGCCCGACGCCCCGGCGCCGCCGCCCTGCAGGCCGAGCGTCAGGTCGGTGGCGAACTGCCCGTAAGCGAGGTCGCTGTCGATCGTCAGCTCGCCCCGCGCGGGCCTGGCGCCGGCGCTCAGGGTGCCGCGCACGCGGTCCGTGCCCGTCAGGGTGGCGGTGACGAGCGGGTCGGCCAGGGTGCCGCCGAGGGTGAGCGAGCCGTCCAGGCCGCCGTCGACGCCCGGCACGCCGACGCCGGCGGCCTGGAGGGAGGCGGAGAGGGCGAAGCTGGCCGGGTCGGCCAGGTCGCGCGCGTGGAGCGCGACGGGCCCGCGCAGCGTGCCGCTCACGCCGGCGCCCAGGCCCAGGTCCGCCAGGTCCGCGTCCAGTTCGAGCGCCAACCGCGCCGCGGCCGCCGCGCCCGCCCCGGCGGCGTAGGTCAGCTCGCCGCTGCCCGCGATGCGCGAGCGGCCGGCGGTCAGCGCCACGTCGTCGAGCGCCACGCCGCGCGGGTCGGCGCGCAGGTCGAGGTCGAGGCGGGGCGCCGGCGCCTGCGGCAACCAGGGGCCGAGGTCGAGTCCCGTCACCTTGGCGTCGGCCTCCCAGGCAACGGTCGGGCCGCCCGTGAGGGTGAGCGCCAGGTCGAGCGCCGGGCCCGTCAGCTCGAGGCTCGCGCGCGGGGCGCCGCCCACGGCCGCGCCGTAGCTCAGCGGGCCGCTCGCGGCGAGGGGCCCGCCCAGCGTGGCGGTGCCGCGGAGGGTGGGGGCGCCCAGCGTGCCGGCCACGCTCAGGTCGGCCGTCAGGGTAGTGGGCTCCACGCCCGCGGGCGTCAGGTGGGCGCTCAGGCCGAGCTGCTCGAGCAGCGCGACGTCGGCGGCGGCGAGGCGGAGGGCCGCGCTGCCGCTCAGGCCGGGGTCGGTGCGCGGGTCGGCGGCGAGGGTGAGGTCGAGGGTCGCGAGGGCGTCGTCGGCGGGCGCGCCGGGGCGCGCGGCGGCCGCGCCGGGTTGCGTCGCGGTCGCGTGGACGGCGAGGCGACCCTCCCCGCGCGCCGCCAGCGTGAGCGTCACCGGTTCGCCCAGCGCCGGCACGTCGGCCCGCGCCGCTGCGGCGAGGGTGCCGGTGAAGCCGCCCCCGACCGACCAGGCCAGGTCGGCGGTCACGGTGGGCGCCAGCGCGTCGACCGCGCCCGCGGCGGTGGGGAAGGGGGCGAGGAGGGCGGCGAGGTCGTCCGCGTTGGCGGTGCCGCGCAGGTCGCAGGCGCTCAGGTCGGTGGCGCAGCCGAGCGTGGCCCCGCGCCAGCGCACCGTGGCCGCCGCCGCGCTGAGCTCGAAGCCGGCGGCGTCGGTCACCGCCGGGGTGGCGATCGTGCCCGCCAGCGCGGTTCCCGCCGGGCCGGTGACGGGTCCGGCCGCCGTAAGCGTGAGCGGCGCGCCGTCCGGCAGCAGGCCGGTTACGCTGCCCGTCAGCGCCGTGATGCTCAGGTCGGTGCCGTCGAGCGCCAAGGCGGCGTCCGCCGCCACCCCGTAGGCGACGAGGCTGCCCGGGGGCGCGTCGAGGTGGGCGGTGAGGGCGCGGGGGCCGGGCGTCTCGGGCGTTGGCAGCAGGCGCGCGGTGAGGGTGGCCGCGCCGTAGCGGGCGCGCAGACCGAGGCCGCCGGTCGCGGCGCCGATCGCGGTGCCGGTTGCCCCGCCGGCCGCGCCGTCTGTGGCGGCGCCGGCCACGCCGCCTGCGGTCCCGCCCGGGGCGCCCGGGCCGCCCCCACCGTCGCCGGGCGGCGCATCCGGCGCCCCGGTCGCCACGTCGACCGCCTCGTCGACCGCCTCGACGACCACCTCGACGGGCACGGCGCCGTAGGTGCCCACCAGCCGCGCCTGCGGGCCGGCGGCGCCCGCCGCCGCACCGGGAGCGGCGGCGCGCCAGGCGAGGAGCCCCTCGAGCTGGCCCGCCGGTCCGGCGAGGGCGAGGTGGAGGTCGTCGGGCGCAGTGCCGCGCAGGCGCAGCTCGTTGCCGGCCACGTCGGCGGTGAGGTCGAGCGTCAGGCCGGCGCTGGGAGGGTCGGTGGCGAAGGTGAGCAGCCCGCCGCCCGTCACTTGGAGGTCGGTCCCGAGGGCGGCGCCCACGGCGGGCCAATCGACCTCGCCGAGGTCGAGGCTGCCGCGCAGTGCCGCGCCCGTGCCCGTCAGCTCGGCCGCGGCGAGGGGGGCGCCGCCGCCCTCGACGACCGCCCTGCCGGAGTAGTCGAGGCCCGTGCCGCTCAGCTCGACGAGCAGCCCGCCGGTGGTGGCGCCGGCCTCGAGGCTGGCGCTCGCCTCGGCCGTCCAGACGCCGGTGGGCGCCAGGGTGGCGTGGACGCTCAGCGGCTGCTCGAGCGCCCCGCCGAGCGCCGCGAGCGCGGGCACGGCCGCCACCAGGCCGGGTGCGGGCACGCTGAGGCGCGCGTCCACGCCCTCGGTCGGCGTGGCCACCACCTTCCCCGCGGCGGCGCCCGCCAGCGTGACGGTGGCGACGGGCGCCGCCAAGGTGCCGGCGGCACTCACTCGCGCGAGCAGGGCGCCGGCGGGGGTGGCGGCCGGCAGCGCGATCTCGCCGCCGAGGCGACCGGCGCTCA
>JACFNR010000024.1:26591-30914 GCA_019454765.1 Trueperaceae bacterium
CGCGCGCTGCCGTCGGCGGGGTCGAAGGTCAGGTCGAAGGCGAGTCCCGGCACGGTGAGCGCCCCCTCGAGGGCGAGGGGCGCGGTCACCACGCGGCCGGTGAGCGTCTCCGCGTACTCGAAGGTGGCGCCGGCCCAGCCGCCCAGCGCCTCCGCGCGCCCCGTGAGCGCCGGTCGGGGGAGCAGCGTGCCCTCGGCGCTGAGGGCAGAACCCGCCGGGCCGGTGGCGGTGGCGGTCACGCGCAGGCGCTCGTCGCCGTCGCCCGCCAGCGTGACGGCGGCCTCGACCGCGCCCGTCAGCGTGGCCGTGAGGGCGCCGCGCCACGTGCCCGCCTCCAGGGCCATGCTGCCCGTCAGGGTGCCGCCGCTGCCGGCGGGGAGGTAGCGGTCGAGGGCGGCGTCGGTGGCGCGGAGCCGCAGCCGGGCGCCGCCCTCGGCGGCCTCGCTGCTCAGGTAGAGCCCCGTGCCCTCCAGGGTCAGCTCGGCGGCCGCCCCCACGCCGCTCAGGCGCCCGGTGACGGGGGAGGGGTCGAGGGCGCCCGGCCCGGGCTCGAGGGCGAGGGTGGCGCGGTAGCCCGGCCCGGCGAGCAGGTTCACCGTCCCGCTGCCGCTCAGGCGCCAGTCGGGGCGGTACTCGGCGGGCAGGGGGGCGAGCAGGCTCTCCGCCGCCGCGTCGAGCGTGACGCTCAGGTCGGTCAGGGGGCCGGTGGCGGCGGCGAGCTCCCTGCCGGTGGCGCGCTCGGTCAGGGCGGCGCTGATCACGAGCGTCGCCGGGTCCACGAGTAGGGCGCGGCGGGCGCCCTGCGCGCCGGGCGCGAGGGTGAGGTCGTAGGCGTTGCCGCCGTAGTCGAGGGTGGCGGCGACGGCGCCCTCGAGCTGCCAGCCCGAGGCCGTGCCCGTGACGGCGAGGCGCTCGCCGCCCACGGTGACGGTGGCGCCGCGCTCGGCCCAGGAGGCGGCGAGGCTCCACGGCGTGGGCCCGAGGGCGCCGCCCGGCACGGCCACGGCCGCGACGACCCCCTGCCCGCTGGCGCCCGTGGGGGTGAGGACGATGCCGCTGACGGGGCCCACGCTGGCGGTGAGGGTGGCGGCGGCGAGGTCGGCGGCGCTGACGCGCCCCGCTCCCGTCACCGGCAGGCCCGCCGCTTCGCCCGTCAGGGTCAGGGCGGCCTCGTCTCCCGTTGCCGTGGCGGTCAGCTCGAGCTCCAGCGGCCGCGCGAGGCGCACGGCGGCCGTGCCGGTGGCGGCGGCGCCACGGCCCGCGAGGTCGAGGGTGGCGCTGCCGGCCACCTGGGCGGCGGGCAGGCCGAGGCCAGCCGCCAGGTCGGGGAGGTCGGCGCTGCCCGTCGCGCGCCAGGCGCCGCTCGGCAGGTCGTAGGCGAGGTCGAGACCGGCGGCCTTCAGCGTGGCCGTGCCGGCGCCGCCCCAGTCGACGTCGAGGTCCAGGGGCAGCGTGCCGAGGCGCCCGGCGGCCCTTAGCGTGCCCGCGGCGGGGTCGACGCTACCCGCCAGGCCCAGGGGCGCGGGCAGCGCTATCCCGGCGGCGCGGGCGCCGGCCGGGAGGTGCGCGTCGACGTCGTAGGCGCCTCCCGGCAGCGCCGTGACGGCCCCGCTGAGGGGCAGCCAGTCGCTCGTGCCGGTTGGCCGCACCGGCAGGGCGGCGGCGGTGGCGGTGAGGGGGGTCGCCGAGCCGACGGCCACCGCCAGGTGCTCGCCCCGCGCCCGCAACTCCCACGGGCCGCTCGACGCAATGGGCGCGCCCGCCGGGCCGGGCGCGCCCGCCGGGCCGGGCGCGCCGGCCGCGACGGAGGCGATGGCCACGTCGACGGTCAGGCTCGTGTCGCCCAACTGAAGGGGGCCGACGGCGAGGTCGGTGCCGTGCGCCTCGGCGCCGAGGGTGAGGCCCGCGGCGCCAAGCTCCAGCCGGCCGCCGCTGGCGCTCACGCTGCCCGCGGCGGCGGCGGGTCCGGTCACGGCCACGGCGTCGAGGGTCCAGTCGGCCGTCACCTCGCCGCCCGCCAGGGCGGCCTCGAAGGCGAGGGGTCCCAGGCGGCCGGTCACCGGTCCGAGCGCGCCCCCCGTCAGCCGCGCCGTGGCGCCGCCGCGCAGGTCGGCGGCCACCGCCACGCCACCTAGGAGCGCCGGGTCGGGCGTCAGCGGCGCCGGGCCGGTGACGTCGAGGCTCAGGGCCAGGTCGTCCGGGTGGCCCGCGGCCTTGGCGTCTAGCGTGATGGGACCAAGGATGCCGGGCGCGGCCACGTTCGTCACGTGGAGGCCGCCGTCGAGGCGACCGCCGTTCACGACCAGCGCGCCGGAGAGCTCGACGCCCTCGCTCGAGTGGGCGTAGGCGGCGGTGGCGCCCGCCACGAACGCCTGCCAGCCGTCCGCGTCGAGGCGCGCGTCGAGGTCGAGGGTGACGGGCGCCGCGTCGCCCGCGCCCACGGGCAGCGTCCCCGACCAGTCGGCGGTGAGGCGCGCCCGGGGCGCGGCGCCCAGGTCGAGGCTCAGGTCGGCGGCCTCCAGGACGCCCCCCGGGGCGACGCCCTGGTAGGTGAGGCCCGCCAGGTCGACCCCCTCCAGCTGCGCCTCCAGGCGCTGGCCGGCACCGGTGCCGGGGCCGACGCTCAGGCGCACGGGCCCGCCGCCCAGGGCGGCGGCCGCGTCGACGCGCAGCTCGCCGGCGGTGCCGAACGCGAAGTTGACCGTCAGGTCGGTGAGCGCGACCCCGCCGACGCTGCCCGCGCCGGCGGCCTGCCCGCGCGCCTCCACGTGCTCCCAGCCGCTCACCCGCAGGTCGAGCTCGCCCGCGCCCGCGACCGGCAGCGGCAGGCCGCCGGGCAGCGCGTCCCGCAGGAGCCAGGCGGCGGCGTCGCCGAGGGCCGGCGCCGCCTTCCCCTGCGCCTCGAAGCGCAACGCCTCCACGTTCACCGTGCCGGTGGCCGTGACGGGGCCGCCCATGGCCCGGCCCGTGACCTCGGCCTCGATGACGGGGTAGGCGAGGCGCGCCGTGCCGCTCAGGTCTGTGGCGGCTAGGCCGAGGTCGGCGACGCTGCCGCCGGTGACGGTGAAGTCGCCGGTCACGCGGCCGCGGGTCACGGCGAGTGTGCCGGTGGCCACGCCGCCGCGCGCGCCGGGCCACCAGTGGCGCGCGATGGCCACGTCGGCGTGCTCGACCGTGCCGGTGAAGTCGAGGGTCTCGAGGTCGAGCTCGCCCCGCGCCCGCAGCGCCCCGTCCTCGGTGGCGACGGTGGCGGCGAGGAGAAGGCTGTCGTCCTGGTCGCGCACGCTGAGGTCCGTGATGGTCATGTCGGGCAGCGTGAACGGGGCGCGGCTGGCGCTCAGCTCGAGGTCGGCGAGGGTCACGTGGCCGAGCCTCAGGCGGGGGCTGGCGGGCGCGCCCGGCCCCCGGCCGCCCGGCGCCGCGCCCGTCAGGAGCCGCTCCAGGTCGACGGCGCCGCGAGCGCCCGTCACCGCCACGTCGAGGGGGAGCTCGCCCCCAAGGATGGCCGGCAGGAAGTAGTCGAGGCGGAGGCTCTCCACCGTGGCGCTCACGCCCGGCCCGTCGACGGTGACGCCCTCGAGCGTGACGGCGCGCCACAAGTTTCCCGCGCTGGCGCGGTAGTCGACGGTGAAGCCCTGCGCGGCGGCGGCGCGCAGGGCCTCGGCGAGCAGCCTGTTGCGGACGGCGGGGACCTGCGGCGCCAACGTGACGGCGCCCAGCAGCAGGGTGACGATGGCGGCGGTGAGCAACGTTTTCCGCGGCATTGCGCTGTGGGCAGGTTCCAGTTCTGCGAGGGCGCCGGGGTGGGCGTCGGTGAGGGTACTGGCCGGCGTGGCGACCGTGGCGAGGCCCGGGCGCCGGTCGGCAGCACCAGCGGCAGGAACCCCGTGCCCTACGCGCTTCGGACGCAACGCAGCCTACCACGGGGTCGATGAGAACATCGCCCGGCGCGGGCGGTTGCGGCCGCGGCCGCGGGCGCGGGCGCGGGGCGGTGGGCCGCGGCCCTGATAGCATGCGCCACCATGGCAGCAGGCGCCAACGTCCGTCGCTTCACCGCCATCGTCTCCGGCAGGGTCCAGGGGGTGGGCTTCCGCCAGTTCGTCAGGCGCCACGCCACCGACCTGGGCGTCAGGGGGCACGTGGAGAACCTCGCCGACGGGCGCGTGGAGGTGGTGGCGGAGGGGGAGCAGGACGCCCTCGACGTGCTGCTCGTGAGGTTGCGGCGCGGCCCCACCCACGCGGAGGTCAGCGGCGTCGAGGTGGAGTGGGCGGAGGGTGGCGGCGCGCTGCCGGGGTTCCATGTCTACTGAGGCGGCACCCGCG
>JACFNR010000024.1:31014-40658 GCA_019454765.1 Trueperaceae bacterium
GGCGGCACCCGCGCCGCTCGACGCCGCGCGGCTGGCGACCATCGAGGGCGTCCTGGGCGGCATCGCGCGCGAGCGCGCCGCGGATTACGCGGCGGAGCCGCGGGGCGGGGCGGCGCCCGCGCCAACGCGGCCCGGCTTCGGCGCGGCGTTGCGCGCCGCCAAGGCGGGCGCGGGCGCGGCGCTGCCCGTGGCCGTCATAGCCGAGATCAAGCGCTCGAGCCCGAGCCAGGGCGCCATCGCGCCCCTCGACCCGGTCGCGGCCGCGCGCGCCTACGCGGCGGGGGGCGCGGCCGCCCTCAGCGTGCTCACGGAGCCGCGGCACTTCGGCGGCTCGCTCTCCTTCCTGACCGACGTGGCCGCCGCCGTGCCCCTGCCGCTACTGCGCAAGGAGTTCGTGGTGCACCCGGCGCAGGTGCGCGAGGCGGCGGCGTTCGGCGCGAGCGCGGTGCTGCTGATGGTCAGCGTGCTGGGCGGCGCCACGGCCGACTACCTGCGCTACGCGCAGGCGCTCGGCCTGGAGGCGCTGGTGGAGGTGCACGACGAGGCCGAGCTCGAGGTGGCCATGGCCGCGGGCGCGAGCGTCCTGGGCGTCAACAACCGCGACCTGCGGAGCCTGGCGGTGCACCTGGGGACGGCGCCGCGCCTGATCGCAGTGGCGCGCGCCGCCGGCTTCGCCGGCCTGGCCGTGGCGGAGTCAGGCTACCGGGCGCACGCCGAGCTGACCGAGCTGGTGGGGGTGGCGGACGCCGTGCTGGTGGGCACCAGCCTGGCCGGCAGCGGCGACCTCACGGCGAGCCTGCGGCGGTTGCGGGGCGCCTGAGGCTCCTCGGCCCGGGGCTATACTTGCGCCCATGCCTTCAGAACCAGCGCCGCTTGGCGCCATCCAGGAGCTGACGCTGGCGAACGGCCTGCGCGTGGTGTACGCAGCCATGCCGTGGTTGCCAACCCTGAGCGCGGCGCTCTCGTTGCCGTTCGGCTCTGCCACCGACCCGGCGGGCAGGGAGGGTTCGGCCAACGTGCTGCACGAGTGGCTGCAGCGCGGCGCCGGCGCCATGGGCTCGCGCGAGTACTCGGACGCCCTGCTCGACCTCGGGGCGCGCCGCGGCGGTGGCAGCGGGCGCGAGGCGAGCAGCTTGAGCCTCGCCTTCCTCGGCGAGGTGACGGGGCCCGCCCTCGAGCTGCTGGCGGCCGCCGTGCGCGAGCCGCGCCTGGCCGACGCGGAGTTCGAGCCCAGCCGCGAGCTGGCGCTGCAGGAGCTGCACTCGCTGCAGGACGCCCCCACCCAACGACTCTTCGAGGCGCTGCAGGAGCGGCTGTTCGCCGGGCCGCAGCGCCGCAGCGCCTACGGCACGGCGGAGGGCCTGGCCGCCCTCGACCCGGCGGGGGTGCGCGCGGACGCCGCGGCGCGCCTCGGGCCGGACGGGGCCGTGTTGGGCCTGGCCGGCGGCGGCGATTGGGAGCACCTGGCCGCCGCGGCGGAGCGGGCGTTCGGGGGCTGGCGCGGCGCGAGCGTGGCCGTGCCGGCCGCAGAGTTCGCCCCGGTGGGGCGGCATCACGTCGACGCCGACTCGAGCCAGGTGCAGATCGGCCTCGGCTTCCCGAGCCCGGCGCCCGGCACCGACGACATGTACGTCTACCTCGTGGCGCTCGAGGTCCTCTCCGGCAGCATGGGCGCGCGCCTCTTCACGGAGGTGCGCGAGAAGCGCGGCCTCGTCTACTCGGTCAGCGCCTTCTACCGCGCCCTGCGCGGCTGCGGTTACACCCTCGGCTACGCGGGCACCACCACGGAGCGCGCCGGCGAGACCCTCGAGGTCTACCTCGCCGAGCTGAAGCGCCTGGCGGCGGGGGTGAGCGCCGACGAGTTCGACCGCGCCCGCACCGGCCTGCTCAGCAACGTGGTCATGGCGGGCGAGTCGACGGGCGGCACCGCCGGTCGCCTCGCCAACGACGTCGCGCTGTTCGGCCGGCCCCGCACGCTGGCGGAGATCACCGAACGCATCGAAGGAGTGACGCTAGAGGGCGTGAACGACTACCTGGCCGCCAACCCCATCCCCGAACCGACCGTCGTGACGCTAGGGCCCAAGGCGTGACCGCCGCCCTGCGCTTCGACCACGCGAGGCTCCCCAACGGCCTGGTGGTGATAGGCGAGCACAACCCGCGCGCCGCCACCGCCGCCATGGGTTACCTCGTGCACGCCGGCTCTCGCGACGAGACGGCCGAGCTGGCGGGCGTGTCGCACTTCCTCGAGCACATGACGTTCAAGGGGAACGAGGCGTTCAGCGCCGACGACATCAACCGCTCCTTCGACGAGCTGGGCGCCGAGTACAACGCCTACACGAGCGAGGAGCGCACCGTCTACTACGGCGCGGTGGTGGCGAACCGCGCCGGCGAGCTCTTGGACGTGCTCACGCAGCTAATGCGGCCCTCCCTCAGGCAGGCGGACTTCGACATGGAGAAGAACGTCATCCTGGAGGAGATCGCCATGTACCAGGACCGCCCCGCCAGGCGCCTCTTCGAGCACGCCAACGAGCGCTTCTGGAACTCGCACCCGCTGGGGAACAGCGTGCTGGGCACTGCCGAGAGCGTTGGGGCGCTCACGCGGGAGCAGATGCAGGCGTACTTCGACAGGCGTTACGCGCCCGGCAACGTCATCTTGGCCGTGGCGGGCAACTACGACTGGGAGGCCGTGCTGGCGCACGCTCACGCCAACGCGGGCACGTGGCCGTCGTTCGAGGCGGAGCGGCTCAAGCCCGCCGCTCACCCGCGTGCGGGGCGCGAGGCGCTCGTCGACGCCGGCCTGCACCGCCTGCACGCCGCCTACTACGCCCCGGGCGTGGCGCTCGAGGCCGAGGCGCGCACGGCGGCGGCGCTCCTCGCCAGCGTGATCGGCGCGGGGGACGGCAGCCGCCTCTACTGGGAGCTGGTCGACAAGGGCCTGGCCGACAACGCCTCCCTGGCGCACGAGCCGCAGGAGGGGGCGGGCGCGTTCGTGGGTTACGTGTCCACCGCGCCGGAGCGGGCCGAGGAGGTGCTGAGCGCCTACCTGCGGGTGGTGCGGGGCGCCCAGGACGACGCGCCGACGCCCGACGAGTGGCGCCGCGCGCAACTGCGCACGGCCACGGGCCTGACGCTGAGGGCCGAGACGCCCATGGGGCGCTTCATGTCGTTCGCGGCGCAGTACCAGTCGCTCGGTGAGTACCGCAGCGTGACCGACATGGTCGACGAGGTCATGGGCACGCCCCTCGAGGCGGGCCTGGCGCTGCTGGCGGGGCGCCCGTTCGACGCCGACTTCGTGTTGACGCTCGGTCCCGGTTGAGGCGGCCGCTTGGGCGGCCGCCGGGGCGGGCGCCCAGACGGCCGCTCGGGTGGGCGGCGGTGCGCCCGCACATGAATCGCCGCTCACGCCCGCGTGCGCTGCCTCTCACGGGGCGGCGGTTACACTCTGGCCATGCTTGACGCCAGGACCGCGCCCGCCCCGACCACCGCGGGTCGGGCGCGCGCGGCCCGCGCGCGGCGCCGCGCCGCCTGGCGGGTGGCGCTGGCCCTCTGGCTCGCGGCCGCCCTGAGCGGGGCGGCCGCGCAGGCGCCGTTCGCGGCGCTGACGGTGGAGCCGCGCGGCAGCCAGGTGTTCGACATCCTCACCGGCGTGACGCTCCTGCCCGAGGGGGGCACGGTGACGGACCAGGGCCTGGGCGTGAGCCTGTCGGCGGAGCGCATCGAGTACCGCGCCCAGGAGTACGTGCTGGCGTGGGGCGTGAGCCTGCTGGGCTCGTTCGGGCACGTGACCGCCGAGACGCTGCGGATAGACCAGGTCGGTGGCAGCCTGACGGCCGCCGGCGGCCTGCGCCTCGAGCGCGACGGCCTCGCCGTCGAGGCGGCCACGCTCGACTTCGACGCCGCCACCGAGGTGGCGGCCTTCGGCGGCGGGGTGCGCGCCACGCGGCCCGCCTTCAGCGCCGACCGCGTGCTCCTCGACGTCCGCAGCGGCGACGTGCTGCTGGAGGGCGAGTACCTGTTCGAGGGCGGGCTGTTCGCCATGCGCTCGCCCGAGGGGGGCGGCCTCCTCGCCCTCAAGCTCGTGATGATCGACGGGGTCGTGAACTACGACGCCGGCACGGAGGTGGCGCCGGAGCTGCTGGCGCGCTTCGCGGCGTACCTCTAGGTCGCCGTGACGGCGGTTGTGCATGGTGTGGGCGACGGGGGTGAGGCGCGCGGGTCATGATCGGCACGTGCAACTTCGGTCCCCGCCGCTCAAGCTCGCCTGGGCGCTGCTCGCGCTGCTGCTGCTGGGGGCGGCGCAGGCGCAGTGCGCGCGCGGGCCGCTCACGGCCGAGGTGACGCTGCCGGGCCAGTTCGCCGTCTACTACCAGCAGTTCCGCAGCGACGCGGCCGCCGACTCCGCCGAGTTCTACGGCGGCGTGTGCGTGGCCGCCGTTGGTGGCGCCTGGACCGTCATCGCGGAGCGCGTGGTGGTGGGTAACCTGAGCGGCGACATCTTCCTCGAGGCCGCCGCGCCCACCCTCTACCTGGAGGGGTGGCGCCTCACGGCCGCCGACCTGGTGGCCAACCCCGAGACCCTCACCCTCATGGACGCCGTGCTCGTAGGCCCAGACGTGGGCGGCCGCGCTGAGAGCCTCGCCGTCGACATCGCCACCGGCCGCTTCACCCTCACGGACCTGGTGCTCACCGGCAGCGCCTTCCAGGTGGAGGGCGCCCTCGCCACGCTGGAGGGCGACGTGCTGGAGGTGGAGCAGGCGGGGGTGACCACCTGCATCGGGCTGGACCCGGCGCCCCTCGCCATCAGGAGCCGCAGCGCCACCGTGGCGCTGGAGGGCCGCGAGGTGCGGCTCGCGGGCGGCGAGCTGCTGGTGGGGAGCTTGCGCATCCCGCTCAGGGACGACGTGACGCTGTCTGACAAGACCCTCTCGGAGTTCGAGTTCCCCGTCAAGGTGGCCATGGTGGAGCCGAGCCCCGGCGCGCCCGCGCCGGCGGCGGGGGCGGGCCTGAGCGTGCGCGTGGTTGGCATCCCGTTGGCCGACGGGGTGACGCTGGAGGTGGGCGGCACCGGCCTCGACCCGGATCACGTGGCGCTGCCGGTGGCGCTGGTGCGGGCGGCCGCCAGCGACGGCGCCCAGCGCCTGGCGGCCACCTTCGGCCTCGAGGCCGGTGCGCCGTACCTCGACTTCGGTCTCACGGCGGCGGTGGCGCCGGGGGTGAAGGCGTCGTTCGGGGCGCGCAGCGGCGCCGCGCCCGCCAGGCGCGGGCGCCACGAGGGCCGCGCCGGCGTGGAGGCCACGCTGGACCTGCCGGCGCTGGGCGGGAGCGCGGTGGCGGAGGCGTTCGCGGCCGTGACGGCCGTCACGGCCGACGCGGCGGCGGCGCAGCCCGTGGTGGCGGGACCGCGGCTGGGGGCGCGGCTGAGCCTGAGCGCGGCCAGTCAGGAACTGGCAGCGGGAGGCGTGCCGCTGGGCCGTTTCGCGCTCGAGAGCCGCGTGCAGGTGACCCACTACCCGGGCACCTGGGGTTCCGCCGCAGCGGCCGGCGCCGTCACGCAGTGGGGCGTGCGCCTGGCGCCGTCGTGGCAGCTGAGCGCCGGGCCCGTTAGCGCCACGCTGGCGTACGACGCGCGCTTCACCAACGCCGCGTCGCCCTTCGGCAGCGCCGTCGACGGCCTCACGCCCCTGCAGCGCGCCACGGCCGCCGTGAGCGTGGCCGGCCCCCTGGGCGGCGGCCTCACGGGGAGGCTGGGGCTGGGGGCCAGCTACGACCCGTTCGCCACGCCCGGCACGCCCGCCGGGGTGAAGCGGCTGCGGGCCGACGGCGTGCTAGAGCTCGACGCGGCGCCGTGGACGGTGACGCTCACGGCCGCGTTCGAGGCGGCGGGCCTGGTGACCGCGGCGCCGGGCGTGCGGTCGTTCGTGACGCTCGACGCGGAGGCGCGCCGCTTCGGCTGGCCGGTGGTCGGCACGCACGTGCCGTACGGCGCGTTCGAGTTCGGGGTCGGCGCCGAGTACGACCTGCTCGCCGCCAGGCTCGCCCACCTCGAGGCGCGCCTGGGGCTGCCGGTGGCGTTCGACACCCTCGAGCTGCGCCCGTTCGTGGCCGTCGACTTCGCGGCCGTGCTGGAGGGCGGCGCGCCGGGCGTGAGCGGTTACGGGCTCGACGCCACCTTCATCACCTGCTGCGGCTCCGTGACGGTCGGGGCCATCAACGATAGGGGCCGGTGGGGGGCGTCGCTGGCGGTCGACCTCGAGCGCCGGCCCGGCGGCAGCGGCGGCACGAGCGTCCCCACGGCGCCGGCGCCGGTGGTGGGCGCGGGCGAGGCGCCGGGCCACGAGGACGCCGACGCGCCGCCGGGTATCATGCCGGACGCGCCATGAGGGAGCCAGTTCCCAGGCGGCGGCCGCCGCGGCCACGCCTCTCGACGAGGATCGACCGTTACCTGCTGCGGGAGAGCCTGCCGCCCTTCCTGTTCGGCCTGCTGCTCTACTCGAGCCTGGCGGTGGTGAGCGTCACCATCCCGCGGCTGCAGTGGGTGGTGGGTGCGCCCGTGCTGGAGCTGGCGGCGTGGCTGCTCGTGCAGTTGCCGCAGGTGATGGTGCAGACGTTCCCCATAGCCCTGGTGCTGGCCGTGCTGCTGGCGTTCGGGAGGCTGGCGAGCGAGAACGAGCTGTTGGCGCTGCGGGCGGGCGCCGTGCCCGTGCGGCGCACGGCGGGCGTGTTCGTGGGCCTGGGGTTGGTGAGCGCGGTGATCGTGTTGGCCATCAACCAGTGGGTCCTGCCCGTGACGAACACGATGGTGACCAAGCTGTATTGGGAACTCACCGCCGGACAGACCGGTCTGTTCAGGCTGGCGCAGCAGGCGCTGCCCGTCGACGACTTCACGCTGCACTTCGAGACGGCGGCCGAGCGCGGCACGGTCATGCGCGGCGTGCGGATCGAGCGCTGGGACGGCGACGTGTTCACCCTGCTGCGCGCCGACGCCGGCCGCTTCGACGGCGCCAACCTGGTGCTGACCGGTTACCGCATCGACTCGCTCGACCTGGCGGCCCTCGACGCGCCCGCCGCCGACCCGGCCGCCGCCCTCGCCGCCCTGGTCAGGTTGCGCAACGTGGCGCCGTCGGCCACCGCCCCCCTCACCATCACCACGAGCGTCACGCAGGACGAGCTGGTCACGCGCTTCGGGAGCGGCGGTTTCGAGGACGACCGCTCCATCACGCGCCTGTGGCAGGACGCGCGGCGCGAGGGCGCCTCGGCCACCGCCAGGCGCCAGGCCGCCGTGCTCATGCAGCGCAAGCTGGCAGAGCCCTTCACCAACCTGGCGCTGCTGCTGGTGGCCGTGCCCCTCAGCCTCGCCTACGCCCGCACGCGCGGCGTGGCGTTCGGGCTGAGCCTGGTGGTCACGCTGGCGTGGTACCTCTTCTACACCTTCGGCCAGCTCTTCGCGCAGACGGGGCAGCTGCCCGTGTGGCTGGGGGCGTGGCTCGGCAACCTGGTGTTCGCGGCGCTCGGGTTGGCGCTGATGGCGCGGCGGACGCGGTGACGCCCCGGGGCATCCCACGCGCTACGACCTGCCACGAGGCGCTACGCTGGACGCGTGAAGACGATCAGCCAACGGGAACTGCGTGACCGCAGCGCCGCCGTCATGGACGAGGTCGAGAGCGGCGAGACCATACGCATCAGTCGCCGGGGTGTCGAGGTGGCCGAGCTCCGCCCGTTGGCGGCGAGCGCTTTCGTTCCCACTGCCGATATGGCCCGACGGTTGAAGCGGTTCGGGAGCGGTGGATATTGGCGCCTGCGGGAGGAAGCCGACGAGCTCTTCGGGCCCGGTGACTGAGGGGGCCGGCCGCAGCGAGCGCCTGCTGGAGATCGAGTAGTTGTCGCTGGTGCCGTCGCCGTTCGACGCCGTGGCGGCGCGCGCGTCGAGGTCGTCTGATCGGCGGCCCCACCTTGCGTTCCGGTCGGCCACGACTCAAATCGGCCACAGGCGCAGGTGGTAAACTCACCATTCTGATGGCCGCCTCGGTTCCCGCCCCGGTTCCAAAGAGCCTCCTGGCAGCCACCAGCTACCTGGCGCCGCCGGACGCCGCCAAGCTGGCGGAGGCGTACGCCTTCGCGGAGGAGATGCACCGCGGCATGCTGCGGCGCTCGGGCGAACCGTTCATCACGCACCCCGTGGCGGTCACCGAGATCCTCGCCGAGATGAAGCTCGACGGCAGCGCCCTCATAGCCGGCCTGCTGCACGACACGGTGGAGGACACCCCCGCCACCTTCGAGCAGGTGGAGGAGCGCTTCGGCGAGGTCGTGCGGCGCATAGTGGAGGGCGAGACGAAGATCAGCAAGCTCGCCGTGCGGGTCTACGAGAACGAGCAGGCCGAGAACCTGCGGCAGATGCTCCTCGCCATGACGAGCGACGTGCGCATCATCCTCGTGAAGCTGGCCGACCGGCTCCACAACATGCGCACGCTCAGGTTCATGCCGCCCCACAAGCAGCTGTCGATCAGCGAGGAGACGCTCGAGATCTTCGCGCCGCTGGCGCACCGCCTTGGCATCAACCACATCAAGAACGAGCTCGAGGACATAGCCTTCAGGTACCTAGAGCCCGAGCGCTACCTGCAGCTTCAGCGCCAGGTGCGCATGCGCCAGAGCGAGCGCGAGGCGTACGTCAAGAAGAGCATCAAGCTGCTGGAGGGCCGGCTCACGCAGGAGGGCCTCACCTTCGAGCTGTCGGGCCGCAGCAAGCACCTCTACAGCATCCACCGCAAGATGCTCCGCGATCACCGCAACTTAGACCAGATCTTCGACCTCATGGCCATCAGGGCCATCCTCGACCCGGAACCCAACGGTCACGGCCTGGCGCAGGAGGACAACGAGAAGGCCGTGTGTTACCGGGCGCTGGGCATCGTGCACTCGCTGTGGACGCCCATCCCGGGCCGCTTCAAGGACTACGTGGCCGTGCCCAAGCCGAACGGCTACCAGAGCCTCCACACCACCGTCATCGGGTTGCAGGGGCAGCCCATAGAGGTGCAGATCCGCACGCGGCGCATGCACGAGGTGGCCGAGTTCGGGGTGGCGGCGCACTGGGCCTACAAGGAGGGCATGACCGACAAGGCCGAGGTGCAGCGCCGCCTCGACTGGATGAAGCAGCTGCTCGAGGTCGACACGAGCTCGGAGGACGCCGGCGCCTTCGTGGACGCCGTGAAGACCGACATCTTCAGCGAGCGCGTGCTGGTGTTCACGCCGGCGGGCGACGTGGTGAACCTGCCGCGCGGCTCCACCCCCATCGACTTCGCCTACCACGTGCACACCGAGGTGGGCCACAGGTGCATTGGGGCGCGCGTGAACGGCGAGATCGTGCCCCTCAACCACGAGCTGACCACCGGCGACAGGGTGGAGGTCCTCACCAACCGCTCCAGCCAGTACGGGCCAAGCGCCGACTGGCTCAACATCGTGGTCACGCGCGGCGCCAAGCAGAAGATCAAGCACTACTTCAGGGCTCAGGCGAGGCAGATGCAGCTGGAGGGCGGCAAGCGCGCCCTGGAGCGGGCGCTGCGGCGCCGCAGCCTGCCCGTTGCCAAGCTGACCACGCGCGCCAAGCTTGAGGAGGTGGCCAAGCAGCTCGTGAACGTGGAGAACGTGGAGGA
>JACFNR010000025.1:0-19794 GCA_019454765.1 Trueperaceae bacterium
GTCCTGAAGCGACCCGTCGCCTGCTACCCACCCAAGCGCGCCAAGCACGACAACTAGCCGCAGCCCGGCAAACCACCCCACCAACGAACAAACATCCTTAAGTGAACGACATCGCGCCTAGACCCGCACCTTCTTCCGGCCGCCGCTGCGCTCCTTGAACACCATCCTGATGGGAACCTCGGAGAAGCCGAGGTCCTCCCTGATGCGGTTGCGGAGGTAGTGTTCGTACGGGCGGGTGAGCAGCGCCTCGCTGTTGATGGAGAACACGAACGTGGGGGGCGCCACGTCGACCTGGCTGGCGTAGAGGAGCTTGAGCGGCCGGCCCGAGAAGTTGGGCGGGGACTGGCGCGATGTCCACACCTCGAGCCACGAGTTGAGCTCGGCGGTGCCCACGCGGAGGTGCGACGTGTCGTGGAGGCGCACGGCCGTGGCCAGGAGCTCGTGCAGGCCGAAGTCGGTGAGGGCGCTCGTGTACACGCGCGGCGCGAACGCCAGGTGCGCGAGCTGTTGATCGAGGCGCTCCCGGAACGGCTCGAGCTGCTCGTCGGTCACGAGGTCCCACTTGTTGACCGCCACGGCCACGGGCTTGCCCCACTCCAGGGCGAGGTTGGCGAGGTGCAGCTCGTGGTCCCCGAGCTCGAACGGGTCGACCACCAGGATGGCCACGTCGGCACGGCGCAGCGCCATCTCGCCCCTCAGCCTGGCGTAGTACTCGAGGTCGCCAACGTCCTTGCGCGCCATGCCGGCCGTGTCGATCAGCGTGAAGGGGCGGCCCCCGAACTCGAAGTGCACGTCGACGGGGTCGCGCGTCGTGCCTGGCACGTCGGCGACGATGACCCGCTCGTCGCCGACGATGGCGTTGACGATGCTCGACTTGCCGACGTTGGGCCGGCCGATGATGGCGATCTTGATGGGGTCTTCCTCGACGTCCTCTTCGGCGTCGCCCATGAGCTCGCCAACGTGGTGGACGAGCTCGTGCGTGCCGATGGCGTGCTCGGCGGCCGTCACGAACGGCTCGCCAAGGCCGAGGGAGTAGAGGTCGAAGAAGTCGGCGGTCTCGGCGTGACGCGGGTCGTCGATCTTAGTGGCGACGAGCAGCACCTCCTTGCCGAGACCGCGCAGCCACGCGGCGATCTCGCGGTCGGCGCTCAGCACGCCGGTGCGGCCCTCGACGCAGTAGAGCACGAGGTCGACGCCTATCAGGGCCGCCTCGACCCGGCGCCTGATGGGCGCCTCCCAACGGTCGCCCGACCAGAGCCCGCCCGTGTCGAGCAGCCGGAAGGTGCGGCCGTCGTCGGTGGCGACGGTCCCCTCCTTAACGTCGCGCGTGACGCCGGGCATGTCGGCCACGATGGCCTCGCGCCTGCCGACGAGGCGGTTGAAGAGGCTCGACTTGCCCACGTTGGGCCTGCCGACGATCGCGACGCTAAACAAGGGTGACCCCCGCCTTCACGCCGCGGCCGTTCGCCCAGGCGCGGGCGCTCATGGCGCCGCGCGAGGCGGGCTTCACCTCGAGCAGCTCGACGGTGCCGGTTCCGGCGGCGACGACCACCGACTCTGGCCCCAGGCTCAGCACCTGTCCTGGCGGCGCTCCCTTCGCGTCGGCGTCCTGGTGAGCCACCAGGCCGAGCACCTTTACGCGGCCGCCCGCGTGGCCGAACGACGTGCCCGGCCACAGGGCCACGCCGCGGTGGCGGTTGGCGATGCTCGTGGCGGTGTCGCACCAGCGCACGTGACCGTCCTCGGCCGTCAGGGGCGGGGCGGCGGTCGCGGCAGCCTCGTCCTGCGGGGTCAGCGGCAGCGAGCCCTCCACCAGCAGCGTGAGCGCCTCCGTGAGCACCTCCGCGCCTAGTTGCGCCAGCGTGGCCGCCAACGACACGGCGTCGTCGTCGGCTAAGACCTTGACGCGACGCTGCAACCGGATCGGGCCCGTGTCGAGGCCCTCCTCGGTCTGCATGATGGTCACGCCCGACTCCTCGTCACCGGCGATGAGGGCGTGCTGGATGGGCGCGGCCCCGCGCCAGCGCGGCAGCAGGCTGGCGTGCACGTTGAGGAAGCCGTGGCGCGGCACAGCGAGCAGCTGGGGCGGCAGGATGCGTCCGTAGGCGGCCGTCACGGCCACGTCGAGGTCGAGCGCCCGCAACGAGTCGTGGAAGACGGGGTCGCGCAGGCGCCTCGGCTGGGCCAACGGCACCCCGGCGGCGAGCGCCAGCTTGGCGGCGGCCGGCTGGCGCAGCTCCAACCCGCGTCCGGCCGGCTTGGCCGGCTGCGTGACGACGCTCACCACGTCGTGCTGGCGGAGGAGGGCCTCGAGCGTTGGGAGGGCGAAGGCGGGGCTGCCGAAGAAGGCTACGCGGAGGGGCCTCACCGCCTCACTGGCGCCCGTCCGCCGCGCCCACCGGCGCGCCCGCCGTCGCGCCCGCCGGCGCGCCCGCCGGCGCGCCCGCTGGCCGTGGCCGTCCCGGGCGGCTCGGCGCGCCGGTCGCGGAGGAGCGCCTTCGCCTGCCGTTGCATGTCGGCGAGCTCGGCCCGGTGCTCCTCCAGGAAGGCGCGGCGCCGCGGCTCCGGCAGGTGGTCGAAGTAGAGGACGCCCTCCAGGTGGTCGTGCTCGTGTTGGAGCACGTGGGCGAAGTACCCTTCCGCGGTGAGGGCGCGCGGCTCGCCGCGCAGGTCCTGGTAGGCGACCGTCACGCGCAGGTCGCGGGGCACGTCGAGCGCGGTGAGTCCGGGGATGCTCAGGCAGCCGTCGCGGCCTAGCTGAACGCCCGACCTGTGCGTGATAGTCGGGTTGACGAGCACGTGCTCGGTGCGGGCTTCCCACCTGGCCTCATCGTCGTCGCCGTCCTCGGGCGTCGGCAGCTGCAGCGCCACGAACAGGCGCCGCGACACCCCGATCTGCGGAGCGGCGAGGCCGACGCCCTCGGCCGCGTACATGGTCTCGAGCATGTCGGCCGCGAGCGCTGCTAGGTCGTCGTCGAAGTCGGTGACGGTCGCGGCGCGCCGCCTGAGCACGGGGTCGCCGAACAGCCGGATGGGGTGGATCAAGGGGCCTCCTGCCAACTCGCAGCGCAGCGGCCGACGCCGGGTCGGCCGATCGTGGCGCCTCGCGCCTGGCCGGTGGCTCAGCGCGGGATGCTGTCCGCGGCGTACTGCAACGTCGCGGTGGGAGCGTCGAGCGCCACCACCCCGCTGGGCAGGGTGAGGCTGACAGGCAGAGTATACCGACCGGCCGCCACGTTCCCGGTAGGCGGCTCTACCGTGCCCGGCACGCTCGCCAGGTCCGTCAGCGCGGCGGGGGCGCCGGCGACCCTGACGGTGGTGGCGCTGACCGTGGCGCTCAGGACCCGCGGGTCCGCCGGCGGCGTGAAGGCGAGCGCGACCTCCTTGGTGCGCAGGACCTCGGTGCTCTTGTACGTCACGGCGACGCGGTCGGGCGTGAACGTGACTCCCGGCACGGGCCGGCCGTCGGCGTCGAGCGCCACTAGCTCCACGCTGCCGCCTCGCGGTCCGGAGAGCGCCACCGCGCGCGTGACCTGGTCGAGCGCCTGGCGGCGCCCCTCGAGGGTCACGCGCGCCGGCTCGGCCGTGCCGGTCAGCTCGGTGCCGGGCGGGGCGCTGCCGAGGAGGGCCGGCTCCACCGGCAGCTCGCGGCTCGCCACCTGTTCGAGGAAACCGATCACGCCCTCGGGGTCAACGTGCAGGAGACGGACGTCCGCCGGCGTCTGCACCTGGACCTGGCGTTCGAACTCGGCGGTCGCGTCCGTCAGGTCGAGGGTGGCGCGCAACTGATCGGCGCGGAGCCTGTCGACGCGGGCGCTCGGGCCGGACACGCTCACCTCGACCACGTCCGGGACGCCCACCGCGACGGCCCCCGCCTCGACGCCGTCGACGTCGAGGGGGAGCAGGAAGGAGCGTTGCGTGGTGCTGGTGCTGTTGGTGGCGACCAGGGACCAGAACAGGAAGGCGGCGACGAGCGCCACCAGCTTGCTCGGCCAGTTGCGGTGCAGGCGCTGCAACAGGCTCAGGAGCGTGGCCCACGCCCCGGTCACGGTGCGTACACCTCGCGCAGGGCCTTGAGCACGTCGGCGGGGGCGATGTCGGTGGTCAGGACGCCGTCCTGGGCGACGCTGACGGTGCCGCGCTCCTCGCTCACCACGACGACGAGGGCATCCGACACCTCGGAGAGGCCGAGCGCCGCTCGGTGACGCGTGCCGTGCTTCACGGACCACCCCTCGTGCTTGTCCGACAGGGGCAGCACGACGCCCGCGTGGGTGACCAGGTCCTCCTTGACGATGACCGCGCCGTCGTGCAGCGGGCCGGTGGAGGCGAAGATGGTCTGCAGCAGGGCCGCGCTGACGGGCGCGCCGATGGCCGTGCCGCGGTCGGCGTACTCCTTCAGCGGCGTCCGCCGTTCGACCGCCAGGAGCGCGCCCTTGCGTTGGCTGGCCAGCTCGCGCACGGCGGTCATGATCTCGGTCACGGGGTCGGCGCTGACGCTCCTCTGCATGCGGCCGCGCCCCACGCGTTCCAAGACAGCGCGGAGCTCGGGCTGGAACACGACCACCACCGCCAGGAAGCCGGCGGGGGCGATGGCGTCGAACAGCCACTTGGTGGCCTGCAGGCCGAACTGGCCCGACAGGAACCAGAGTCCGGCCACGGCCAGCAGTCCGCGCAGCACGTTCCAGGCGCGCGTGCCGCGCAGGAGGGCGTAGGCCTGGTACAGGAGCACGGCGATGATCAGGATGTCGATGACGTCCTGGATGCCGAACCCTTCGAAGACTGCCAAGCGCGCTCCTCCGGTGCGAGGTGAGAGGAGGATATCACGCTCAGGCGCGGTCTCCGGCGCTCCCGCCCCGGCGCGTCCCGCCTGCTACAGTGTCGTTCGGAGGGCGACATGCCACTGGATCTGAACAGACTGCAGGAACGAGTCTCCGACCTCAGGGGGTATCTTTGACTTGGCCGCCAAGAAGGCCAAGCTGGAGCTGCTCGAACCACAACTCTCCGAACCCGACCTCTGGAACGACCCCGAGCGGGCGCGGCGCCTGAACCAGGAGGCCACGCAGTTGCGGCGCGTGGTCGACGAGTTCGCGGCCATCTCGGGCGACGTAGAGGGGCTGGCCGAGCTGTACGAACTGGCCACGCCCGACGAGGAGGCCGAGCTGGACGATGAGTTGGTCACGGTGGAGGCGCGCCTCGACGAGCTCTACCGGGAGACGCTGTTCAGCGGCGACCACGACGCTCGGCCGGCCATCGTCACCATCAAGCCGGGCGCCGGAGGCACCGAGTCGTCCGACTGGGCGGGCATGCTGCTGCGCATGTACCGCCGCTTCGCCGAGCGGCACGGCATGCAGGTCGAGCTTCTCGACCTCGTGCCGAACCCTGACGCCCCTCACGGCGTCGAGTACGCCCAGATGATCGTGCGCGGCGAGCGCGCCTTCGGGATGCTGCGGGTGGAGGGGGGCGTGCACCGGCTGGTCCGCGTGAGCCCGTTCGACTCGCAGGGCCGGCGGCACACGTCGTTCGCCTCCGTCGAGGTGATGCCGGAGATCGATGACACCTTCGAACTCAACATCGACCCGAAGGACGTTCGCGTCGACGTCTACCGCTCGAGCGGCCCTGGTGGGCAGTCGGTCAACACGACCGACTCCGCCGTGCGCGTGGTCTACCGCGGCGGCACCCCCGAAGAGATCATCGTTACGATCCAGGACGGGAAGTCGCAGATCAAGAACCGCGAGAAGGCCATGACGGTGTTGCGTTCGCGCCTGTTCGAGCGCGAGGAGCAGAGGCGCCTGGCGGAGCAACACAAGGCCCGCGGCGAGCAGAAGGCCATCGAGTGGGGATCGCAGATCCGTTCCTACGTGCTCGACAAGCAGTACGTGAAGGATCACCGCACGAGCGCCATGCGTCACGACCCCGACAACGTGCTGGACGGCGACATCGAGGACCTCATCTGGGACGGCCTCGAGTGGGTCGCCAAGAACGAGATGGTCGCCTGAGCGGCGTGCCGCGCGTGCTGGCAGTCTCCGACGCCGTCTCGCCGGTCGTCTACTCCAACAACTTCCCTGGCAACCTCGCGCCGTTCGATCTGGTGTTGAGCGCCGGGGACCTGCCGGGGGTCGTGCTGGAGTTCGTGGCCACCAAGACGCGCGTGGCGCCCCTCTACGTCTTCGGCAACCACGCGGTCGGCTACGTGCGGGACCCTGTGACCGACGAGCCGCGTCCGCCGGGCGGGTGCGTCAACGTCCACCTCAAGGTGGTGGAGGTGGCCGGCCTGCTGGTGGTGGGGATGGAGGGCTGCCTCAGGTACCGCGAGGGCCCGCACCAGTACTCGCAGGCTGCCTACCGCTGGATGGTCGTGCGGCTTGCGCCGCGGCTCTGGTGGAACCGACTGAGGCGCGGGCGCGCCGTCGACGTCCTCCTCACGCACGCGGCGCCACGGGGCCCGCACGAGGGCGCCGACCACGTGCACAGGGGGGTGGCGGCCTTCAACCTGTTCCACCGGCTGTTCAGGCCGCGCCTGCACGTGCATGGCCACGTCCACCTGTCTGGCGCCAACGCCCCCCGCAGCTACGTCACGGCCGAGGGCGTGCGCGTCGTCAACGCCTACGAGTTCACGCTCGTCGACCTCTGAGGCGGTGCGCGTCGCGCCGCGCGCCCGCGGCGGGGCGGTCGCGGCCGATAATGGCCCGCATGCATGACGAACGGATCCCTGGGGAGAGCGTGGCGACCGTGATGCGGCCGGCGGTCGCCACGTTGGATGGCGCCAAGGCGATGACGGTCACGGGCCCCGACGCCGCTAGCTTCCTCCACGGCCAGCTCGCCAACGACGTGACAGGCCTCGCGGTGGGCGGCGCGCGCCGCTCGCTCTACCTCAACCACAAGGGGCACGCGGTGGCGGAGGTGATGGTGCTGCGGCGAGGACGCACGGCCTTCGACCTGGTCGAGGAGGGTGGCGCGGCCGGCTGGGTGCGCGAGGAACTGGTGCGTCACGTGGTCTTCGACGACGTGACGGTCTCGTCTCCCTATGCCGTGGCGCTCCAGACCGTCCAGGGTGAGGGGGCGGCGGCGGTAGTCCAGCGCGCCCTCGGCGTCGAGCCGCCGGGCGAGGGGACCGTCGCCGTCTGCGCGCCGGCGGGGCTCGGCGAGGTGGCCGTGTGGCGACGGGTTCGTTCGACCGCGGGCGGCTTCGACCTCCTGGCGGACGCGGCGGCGGGCGCCGCGTTGCTGGCCGTCGCCGCCGGGGCCGGGGCCGTGCCCGTCGACGCGGGGGGCCGCGACCTGCTGCGGGTGCGGGCCGGCGTGGCGCTCGCGCCGCAGGACGCGGGGGACGGCGTCCTGCCGCAAGAGGCGGGCCTCGAACCGGCCCTGTCGTACCGGAAGGGCTGTTACCTCGGGCAGGAGATCATGGCGCGCATCGAGGCGCGCGGGAACCTGCGTCGCGGCCTAGTCAGGTTGACCCTGGCAGGCGATCCGCGCGCGGCGGCGAGCGGTGAGGAGGGGTGGCGCGAGCTCCGTGCGGGCGGTCGCGTCGTTGGGCGGCTCGGGACCGTCGCGCCCAGTACGTCCGGGTACGAGGCCTTGGCCGTCGTGAGGCGCGATCTGCCTGCTTCGACAGAGCTGGTCGCGCAGGGTGGGATCCTCGCGAGGGTCCATCCCTGACGGGCCGCGAGGGTCCCGTGGCGGGGCGAGCCGGGGCGGTACAACCGTGCCCGCGCGCGTGCCGCGCGCCGGCGGCGCCTATAATGCGGGCATGAAGCCCAAGGGTGCGTGGTTGTCCGACGATTACGAGGCCGCGACGGCGCGCATGCCTGAGCGCGACGCGCCGTTCGAGACGCTGTCGGGCATCCCGGTGGCGCCGCTCTACACGGCCGAGGACGTGCGCGGCTTCGACGAGGGCGCCCAGCTCGGCTACCCGGGCGCCTTCCCGTTCACGCGCGGGGTCCAGGCGAGCATGTACCGCAGCAAGCTCTGGACGATGCGCATGTTCGCCGGCTTCGGGACGGCGGAGCAGACCAACGAGCGCTTCCACAAGCTCCTCGACGCCGGGCAGACCGGTCTGTCCACTGCGTTCGACCTCCCCACGCTCATGGGCTACGACTCCGACCACGGCATGGCGCTCGGCGAGGTGGGCAAGTGCGGCGTCGCCGTGGCCAGCCTCGCCGACATGGAGGTGCTCTTCGAGGGCATCGACCCCGAGAAGATCACGACGTCCATGACCATCAACAGCCCAGCGAACGCCATCTGGGCCATGTACCTGGCCATGGCCGAGCGCAAGGGCGCCGACCTCGCCAAGGTCGGCGGCACCCTCCAGAACGACATCCTCAAGGAGTTCATCGCTCAGAAGGAGTACATCTTCCCGCCGGCGCCCAGCGTTGAGCTCGTCATCGACACGTTCGAGTGGGGTCCGCAGGTGGCGCCCCGCTTCAACTTCGTCTCGGTGTCGGGCTACCACATCCGCGAGGCCGGCTCCACGGCCGTCCAGGAGCTGGCGTTCACGCTCGCCGACGGCATCCACTACGTGCGCAAGGCGCTGGAACGGGGCCTCGACGTCGATGAGTTCGCCCCCCGCATCTCCTTCTTCTTCAACGTGCACAACGATTTCTTCGAGGAGATCGCCAAGTTCAGGGCGGCGCGTCGCATCTGGGCGCGCCAGATGCGCGACGTGTTCGGCGCCAAGGACCCGCGCTCGTGGATGCTCAGGACGCACGCCCAGACGGCGGGCGTGTCGCTCACCTCTCGCCAACCGCTCGTGAACGTCGCTCGCGTCGCCATCCAGGCGCTCGCCGGCGTGCTCGGGGGCACCAACTCCCTGCACACAGACGCCTTCGACGAGGCCCTGGCGCTCCCCACCGAGGAGTCGGCCACGCTCGCGCTTCGCACGCAACAGGTGATCGCTCACGAGAGCGGCGTGACCAACACGATCGACCCCCTCGCGGGCTCGTACTTCCTCGAGAACCTGACCGACGAGATGGAGCGACGCACGCTCGCCTACTTCGAGAGCATCGACGCCCTCGGCGGGGTGGAGCGGGCCATCGAGGCCGGCTTCTTCGCTCGGGAGATCGGCGACGCGAGCTGGCGGCAGCAACGCGACATCGACGAGCGGCGCCGCCTCGTCGTCGGGGTGAACGCCTTCGAGCAGGAGGCCCAGGAGGTCCCCATCCAGCTCGTGGATCCCGCCGTCGTGGCGGTCCAGCGCGAGCGCCTGGCCAAGGTGCGGCGCGAACGCGACGCGAGCGCCGCCGCTGCCGCCCTCGCGGAGCTGCGGCGGCGCGCCAAGGAGGGCGTCAACACCATGCCCGCGTTCATGCAGGCCGCCCACGCCTACTGCACGCTCGGCGAGCAGATGGACGTGCTGCGCGAGGTCTACGGCGTGTACGAGGAGCCGGTGCTCATATGACGGGGGCCGCTGGAGGGCCGCAGCTCGACAGGCCGATACGGGTCCTCATCGCCAAGCCCGGCCTTGACGGGCACGACAGGGGTGCCAAGGTCATAGCGCGCGCCCTGCGCGACGCCGGCATGGAGGTCATCTACACGGGGCTCAGGCAGACGGCCGAGATGATAGTCAACGCCGCCGTGCAAGAGGACGTCGACGCCGTCGGGCTCTCGGTGCTGTCGGGCGCGCACATGCACTACTTCCGGGAGGTGGCCGCCGCGCTGGCCGCCCGCGACGCCGCCGACGTGCTCCTGTTCGGCGGCGGCATCGTGCCGGACCAGGACCTGCCGGCCCTGGCGGAGCTGGGGGTGGGGCGCATCTTCACGCCGGGCGCCAACACCAACGACGTGGTGGATTACGTGAGGGAAGCGGTCGCGCGGATCCGCGGCGCCGGCGCGGACTGAACCCAGCGGCGCGAGCGCCCGCCACTCATGACATTCTCAAGAATCGGTTGTTACCGTAGGCTAGCTGCCTGCGAGGGAGACCACCGATTTGCGACACTTCACAGCCGCTGCCTGCCTGATGCTGGCAGTTACATTGCCGAGCCTCGCACTAGCCGACGCCTACGCCCTCAAGACGGTCCGCCAGGGGGACACGGTCGGCGTCATCGCCGAGCGCTACGGCATCACGGTGGATGCCCTCCTCAACGCCAACGACCTGAGCGGCACGCTCATCCGACCGGGTGACGTGCTGCGCGTGCCCTACGTTGCCGCCGTCGGTGGTCCCGCCAACGACGCCGTCGTCACGCCCCCCGGCTTCACCTGGTACACGCTCGCCTCGGGCGAGACGCTCAGCTCCGTCGCCGGTCGGTTCGGGCTCACGCTCACCGCCCTGGTCGGCGCCAACCCCGACATCTCCTCTCTCGACCGCCTCCCCAGCGGCTTCGAGCTGCTGATCCCGCCCAGCGCCGGGCTCGTGCACCGGCTCGGCGAGGGCGAGAGCGTGCTCGAGCTCGTGACGGAGCACGGCCTCGACCCGGCCGCGTTCGCGCGCGCCAACGGCCTGCGCTCGCCTTTCGACGTCACGCCTGGCATGCTGCTCTTCCTTCCCGACGTGCAACCGACCGAGGCGCTGGCGCGCCTGCAGAAGGTGCGGGAGGCGGAGAACCGCTACGTCTGGCCCATCCACGGCCGCCTCACCTCCTACTTCGGTCCCCGCAACCTCGGGATGGGCACGTCGAGCTTCCACCGAGGCATCGACATCGCGGCGCCCTCCGGCACCCCCATCGGCGCGGCGCGCGCCGGCACGGTCACCTACGCCGGCTGGTCGAACCAGGGCTACGGCAACCTCGTGCGCGTCAGGCACGCCGACGGGTCGGAGGCCTGGTACGGGCACATGAGTTCCATCTCGGTCGGGGTGGGCCAGTACGTGAACCAGTCCGAACGCCTCGGCCGGGTGGGCTCCACGGGCCTCTCCACCGGGCCGCACCTCCACTTCGAGGTCCACGAACGCTCCGGCGCCAAGGATCCCCTCGGCGTTCTGCCCTGAGCGTTCGCCCGAGGTTCCGAACGAGCGGGGCCCGCGACCACTCCGGTCGCGGGCCCCGTCCTCGCCGGCCCCGACCGGGCCGCGGCGTCAGTCCTGCTGGCGGTGGTAGAGGATCCGGCCGCAACTCGGGCAGCGCGTGACGCCCTCGCCCTTGCGGACCTTCTGCACGACGTGGATCGGGAGCCGGACGCTGCAACCCCCGCAGGTGCTGTTGCCCAGCACCTCCGCGAGGCCGACGCCGCGCCGCGCCTTGCGCACCTGTTCGTACTGCATCAGTAGCGCGGGCGTCACCCCGGCCGCCAGCCCGCCCCTCTCGCTCCCCAGGCTCGACGCCTGCTCGTCGACGGCGGCCACGCGGTCGGCCTCGGCCTGCTCCAACCCCGCGAGCACGGGGGCGAGCGCCGCCAGCTCCGCCGTGAGGTCGGCCAGCTCGGCGTCCAACGCGTCCTGAGCCTCGAGCAGCGGGACCGTGTCCTCCTCCAGCTCGGAGAGGCGCGTGGCGAACTGCAGCTCCTGGTTCTGGTACTGGGTCGCCTCCTTGGAGGTCGCGGCCCGCACCGCGGCGTCCGCCGCACCTCGCCGCCTCTCCTGCAGCGCCTTGAGCTCGAGTTCGTTGGCGTTGATGCGCCGCCGCAACTCGTCCGCCTCGCGCTCCTTCAGCTTCTTCCGCTCCTCGAGCTCGCGCTGCTTCTGAGCGGTCGCCACCAGTTCGTGTGGCACTTGGCCGCGTTCCTCCTGCAAGCGGTCCAGCTTCAGGTCCAGCGCTTGCACTTCGGCCAGTCGACTCAGCATCTTGCCTCCACTAACGAAGAACCCCCGCCCGGTAGGAGGTGGGCGAGGGTCCTGAACGCGCCTTGATGGGGAGTTCGAATCACAGGGGTGAGTCTAGCACGCGCTCTCGCGAGGTAGACTCTCATGGCATGTTCGAGGACTCCCCGGAAGCGTTCGTCTCGCGTTGGCAGCGCCACGCCGCCGACGTCGAGTTGTTCCCCCACCGCGAGGGGAGCCCCCTGCTCGAGTGCCGGGCGGGGGACGCCATACTGCAACTCTTCGAGCGCACCGGACCGTACCTGTCGCGCCCGGGCCGTCAGAGGACCATCCTGCACCCCGTCACCACCGAGCTCGAACTCCTCCCCGACGGCAGCGCGGCGCCGGAGCTGACCACCACGGGCATCAGCTCCCTCATTGCCACCGGCACGGTCGTGACGGTAGAGGGCGACGTCGTGGTCATCGACGCCGGCGTGCCGCTCGTGGTCGGCGTGGCGGGCGAGCTCCCGGCGGGACTCGTGCCCGGGCGGCTCGTGCGCTTCGTGGGCGCCGCGCCGGTGCACGGCTTCGTGGTCACGGGGCACGGAGCCGGCAACGGCGCGGCGCGGCGGAGCCACGCCGACGACACGATCTGAACCGTCCCGGCGGCGCCGTCGCTTCGGCGCCCCGGTCTGCTACAGTGGCGCGTCATGCCGCGAGTCATCCTGAGCCGTAGGGACCCCCAACCCACCAAGATCACGCCGGCGCGCGTGCGGGCCGTCACCGCCGCCTCGCCCGCCGCCAAGGCGGGGGTGGCGGCGGGCTGGGAGCTCCTCACGGTCAACGGCCAGGCCATCCCCGACATCCTCGCCTACCGCCGCGAACTGCAGGCCGGCCGCGCCGAGCTGCGGCTGCAGGGTCCGGACGGCGCGCAGGTGACGGTGAGCGTCGGTTGGGAGGAGCCCGGGCTCGAGTTCGAAGACGTCATCTTCGACGGCATCCGCCTCTGCGCCAACCATTGCGACTTCTGCTACATCCACCAGATGCCCAAGGGGATGCGCAAGAGCCTCTACATCATGGACGACGACTTCCGCACGTCGTTCCTCTACGGTTCGTTCGTCACCCTCACCAACCTGCGCGAGGAGGACGTGAGGCGCATCGTAGACGAGCGCTTGAGCCCCCTCTACGTCAGCGTCCACACCGCCAACGAGGCGAAGCGCGCCGAACTCATGAACTGGTGGCCGAACAAGGTCCCCCTCGACGAGGCCGTCAGCGTGCGGGGCATGATCGAACGCCTCGCGAGCATCGACCTCTATACGCAGATGGTGCTCGTGCCCGGCCGCAACGACGGCGACGACCTCGACGAGACCCTCGCGTACCTCGCCTCGCGGCCCAACGTGCTGGCCGCGGCGGCGGTGCCGGTGGGGTTGACCTCCCACCGGGGGCACCTGACCGCGCTGGCGCCTTACACACCCGAACAGGCCGCCGACGTCCTCATGCGCATCCACCGCTTCCAGGAACGCATGCTGGCCGAGCGGGGCACGAGGTTCGTCTTCGCCTCGGACGAGTTCTACCTCCGCGCCGGCATCGCGCTTCCCCCCGACGAGGCGTACGAGGGGTACGCCATGCTGGAGAACGGCGTCGGCATGGTGCGGGACTTCCTCACCGCGGGCCCGCCCGCCACGCTGCCTGCGCGGCTCGACCCCCCGCGGCGCGTGTTGGTGGCGACGGGGCGCCTGTTCGCCCCCGTGCTGACCGAGGCGCTAGCGCCGCTGAGCCAGGTGGCCGGCCTTGAGCTCGAGGTGCGCGCCATCACGAACCGCACCTTCGGCGAGGTCACCACGGTGGCCGGGCTCCTCGCCGGGCGCGACCTCCTCGCGGGAGTCGCCCCGGGAGAGGCGGACCTCCTCTTGGTCTCGCCCAACATGTTCAAGTACGGCACCGAGGTGATGCTGGACGACCGCACGCGCAGCCAGGTCGAGGCCGAGCTAGGCATGCGCGTCGCGGTCGGCGGGACCAACGTCGCCGAGCTCATCGACACCATCGTGACCGGCGAGGTGCACGACCACCTCCCGAGCATCGGCTTCTCGACCCACGCCATCAAGGAGGCCGCCAAGCAGCATTGAGGGCCACCGGGCGGCGCGACCCGCCGGACGGCGCGGCACGCTTGACCCGCCCCGCCCCCTCACGTACACTCGCCTTCGCGTGGAGCCGTAGTGTAGCGGTTAGCATATCTGCCTGTCACGCAGAAGGTCGCGGGTTCAAATCCCGTCGGCTCCGCCACCCAGGGGCGCGCCCGGCACCGTCTCGGTGCCGGGCCGTTCCGTCCCTCTCGGCGCGCCGCCGAGCGCGGGGTCGTCCCGGGCGGAGGCATCGGCGCCGCGCGGCGCCCGCCGGTGGCACCCTGCGCGTCATGGCCGGGCCCGGTCACCTGGTACCGTTTAGCCATGAGCACGCTCCCCGTCTTCCCTCTGGACGTCGTCGTCTTCCCAGGCATGACCGTCCCGCTGCACGCCCACGAGGAGCGCTACAAGCGCCTCGTGAAGGAAGTGCTGGCGCAGGAGGACGAACCCAAGCGGTTCATCATCGTCTACGCCGACGAGCGCCCCGTCATCAGCGACGTGGCGCCACGCCTGGCGCGCTTCGGTACGGTCGTCCACGTCCTGTCGGCCGAGGAGAACCCCGACGGCACCTTCGACCTCCTCGTGCACGGCCAGGAGCGCACGCACGTGGAGGTGGCCACGGTGGTCGAGGTCAAGGAGCGCAGCGGCGCCAGCCGGCCGCTCAGCTACGCCGAGGAGCGCCCCGCCCCGCTCTACCGCGGCGACCCCAACGAGGAGGCCATCGCCGCCTGGGACGCCCTCGACACCTTCCGGACCTACGCCGGCACGCGCTTCAAGGGTGACGCCGGCAGCGAGATCGACAAGCACGTCCCCGAGGACCCCTTCTACCAGGCGTCGTTCGTCTGTGCCAACATCCTGGTTCCGACCGCCGCCAAGCAGGCGTTGCTCGAGGCCGACTCGCTCAGGGAGCGCTTCGACCTGGCACGCGGCATGATGCTCGAACGCATGCAGCGCCGCGGACGGGGCCGGCGGGGGAGGGCGTGACCGACGGGGACGGCGGTACCGCGGGCGGCGAGCACGGCGCGGGGGTGAGGGCCGACCCGGCCGTCACCGCGCCGGTCCCGGCGCACGCCGTGGCCGCCGCCGCGGACGAGCGGCGCCGCTTCACGTTCGCCTGGGACGACTTGCCCCTCGTCACGCCCGACCTGCCCGGGACGGGCGGGATCATCCGCGCCACGCCGGACGACTTCCGCGTCACGGAGCTTCCCGCCTACCTGCCGGAGGGGAGCGGTTCGCACCGCTACCTGCTCGTCGAGAAGCGCGGCCACACCACCCGCGACCTCCTGACGGCACTGCAACGCGCGGGCGTGGAGCCGAACGCCATAGGCGTGGCCGGGCTCAAGGACAAGGCGGCCGTGACCGTGCAGTGGCTGTCGGTGCCGAAGCGCCACGCTGACGCGGTCGCGGAGCTGGCGGCCATGCCGGGCGTACGGATCCTGAGCGAGAGCTACCACCGCAACAAGCTGGGGATCGGCCACCTGCGCGGCAACCGCTTCGAGATCACCGTGCAGGGCGTGGAGGAGGGCGCCGAGCGGCGGGCGGAGGCGGTGCTCGCCGCCCTCGCCGTGCTGGGCTCGCCCAACTGGTTCGGCCCCCAGCGCTTCGGCCGCTTCGGCGCCAACGCGCACGACGGCCTGCGCGTCCTGCGCGGCGAGCGCGTCCCCGGCGGTCACCACCTCAAGCGCTTCTTCGTCTCCGCGCTGCAGTCGCTACTCTTCAACGCCATGCTCGCGGAAAGGCACGCTCGCGGCTGGTACGGCACCGTCGTCGAGGGAGACTGGGCGCGCAAGCACGACACCGGGGGGACGTTCCTGGTCGAGGATGCCGCCTTGGACTCCCCGCGCGCCCAGCGCCTGGAGATCAGCGCCACGCTCCCCCTCCACGGCCGGAAGGTCAAGCCCGGCGTGGGGAGGGCGGGGGAGGTGGAGGCGCAGGCGCTGGAGCGCTTCGGACTGCGCTGGGCGCAGTTCGGGTCGCGTCGCGGCGACCGCCGCATCACCCGCGTCGTCCTGGGCGAGACGACGGTGGTCCGCGCCGGAGACGCCCTCACCGTCGGTTTCGACCTGCCGAAGGGAGCCTACGCCACCGCCGTGTTGCGCGAGATCACCAAGCTAGACGTGGACGCGCCGTTCGAGGCGCCGTCCTACTCAGGGCAAGACGGTGACATCGGGGACGACCAGGCCGGCGCCGACGAGCGGTAGCCCCTCCCGGTCAGCCGCTGGTGGAGCCGAGGCGCCGCCGCCACGCCAGGTCGGCCATGAACGCCGCCAGCGCCAGCGCCAGCGGCACCCGCCAGGCCGGGCGCTCGACGGACCCGAGGGTGGGCGCGTACGTCTCGGGCGTGACGACGGCGCCGCCCGTGCGGGCGGCGACCGCCGCCAGCAGCGCGCTGCCGTCCATCTCGGCCTGCTCCGGATCTGGTCCGGTCACACGGGCGCGCGCCACCAGCTCCGACCCCACCGATACGACCACGTCGCCCCCGACGCCGCCGCGCCACGGGAGCCGACCCTGGTAGCGGCCGGGCGCGACCTGTTCGAGCGGCGCGGTGACGCCGCCGAACCTCGCCGTGGCGTTCAGGCCGTTGCGGTACTCGCCGTCCTCGATGGCGTCGAGGGTCACCACCAGGGCGTTGCCGTCGCGTTCGGCGCTGGCCACCAGGCCGCCTCCCTTCGCCTGAAGCCACCGCACCAGCGTGGCCAGGACCCCGGGGAGCTCGGGCCAGGCGCCGAGCGGCCCGGCCCAGGCGTTGAGGTCGGTGGTCAACGCCGCCGTCCGCCCCAACCCCGCACGGAAGGTCGCTAGCAGCGGGTCGTCGTCCTTGCCTGCGAGGAGGAGCTGCGCGCCCGACTTGAGACCGGTGGCCACGTAGGCGGCGACGGGTGGTAGGTCGGGTGGGAAGGCGTAGAGCGGGTTGGGCCGCGGGACGGGCGTGGTGGGCTGGTCGACGAGGAGCGCGCGCGTGGCCGTCAACGCCTCGTTGGTGAAGATCCGCGGGAGGCCGCCCGCGTCGACGGCCTCGTAGTAGCGGCCACCCCCGGCCCGGGCGATGGCGGCGAGACGCTCGAAGTCGGCCGCGCTTCCGATGGCGATGGTGGAGGTGGTGATGCCCCTGGCTAGCCCGCCGCGGGCCAGGGCCTGGAAGTCCGTCGCCTCGCCGCCGAACGGACCCTGGTCGTAGAGTTGGCCGTCCGACAGCACGATGACGTGCTTCACTGCCGCGTCGACGGCGGCCAGGGCGTCGAGGGCCTGCCGGTAGGCGGGGCCGAGTACGGTGCCGCCGCCCGTGTCGAGGGCGTAGATGCCCGCCGCCATCTCGCGCTTGCCGCGCTCCGTAGCGGGTCGCAGCTCGAAGACCCAGCGGGTGCCGGGTCCGTCGCTGAAGGCGATCAACCCCAGCAGGTCCTGCTCGTACGCGAGGTCGACCACCTGCACGGCCCCCTCCTTCGCCAGGTCGATCTTGGGGGGACGACCGCCCGCCATGGACTGCGAGCGGTCGATCACCATGACCATGGCCACCAGCGGCAGCGACACCTCCGTGCGCAGGTCGGTGGTGACCGGTAGCACGTCCTCGACCGCCGACCGGTACCAACCGCCCAGGCCGAACGAGTCGGGTCCGCCCGTCATGAGGAGCCCGCCACCGTCGGTCACGTACTGCGCAAGCAGCTGCTGCTGCGTGGGGCTGAACAGAGCGGCGGGACCCCTCAGCACCACCGCGCTGAAGGCGAGCGGGAACGTCAGGGCCGCCGGCCCGCCCTCCACGACCTCGAAACCCTGGAGCCGCAGCAGGCGGGCGGCGGCGGGATCGTCGACCACCAGCACGGGCGCTCGGCCCTGGATGGCGACGAGGCCCTCGGCCGAGTCGTTGCCACGCGCCTGCTCGTAAGGGACCTGCAGCTCGACGCCGACGGCCAGCGCCGCACCCGTGGCGGCGGCGGTCGGCGCCGTGACGCCGAACGTGACCGCCACGTCCTGCCCGGCGGGCAGTTCGACCTGGCGCTCGTCGACGACGCTGCCGCCGACGAGGACCTTGAGGGTCGCGGCGACCTCACGGTCCGAGCGCAGCGCGGCCGTGCCGCGCACGCTCTGGCCGGGCGCGGCGCGGGCGGGAAGGAGCAACTCGGTCACGCGGGCGTCCGGCGCGCGGGAGACGGGCAGCACGTCGACCGGCAGTGGCGGCAACGCCGCCAGTAGCTCGGCCTCCGGCGTGACGCCGTCAGACACGAGCAGGACCCGAGACGCCCCGTTGGCGATGGCCACCTGGAGGCCCCTAGCGAGGTCGGTGGCGTCCGTAGGCAGGTCGCTTGGCACGCGCGCCGCGAGGTCGGGGACCATCAGTGTGTCGGCCGCGACGTAGGCGAACTGCGGCGCGACCCCCAGGCTCGCCGGGTCGAGCTGGCGGGCCGCCGCCAGCGCCCCCGTGCCGACGGAGTCGGAGACGTCGACGAGTACTGCGAGGTGCCCGCCCTCGCCCCGGGTCCACGGTTGAGCGAGTGCCACGAGCAGCGCCGTCAGGGTCGCGGCTCGCAACCACCAGCCCCGGCGCCGGGTCACGTAGAGGCCGACGACGACCGGCACCACGCCGAGGAGTAGCCACGGGTGGGCGAACCTCGGCAGGAACGGTGCGGCGGTGGCCAGGTCGCCCATGGTGGGCGCATGCTAGCAGCCGCCGAGCGGTGAGCGCGGTAGCGCCTAGGCGGGCGCCCAACCGCCCGGCGCCACGTGACGGGCCCGGCGCGCCGGGTCGACCTCACGTCGTGGAGCGCCTGTTCGACTGGTAGTATGCGGTGATGCCGGAACCTGCCCCGTGGGCGCTCATCGCCATGCAGACCGAGGAACGCGCCGCCGGGTTCCTCCCGGTGGTCGCAGAGGTGGGGCTCACAGGGCGCATCTACACCGACGTCGAGAAGCTCCTCTACGACACACGGGGAGAGAACGTCCCCAGCGCGCTCGTGCTCGACCACGGGCTGCGCGAGCGCGTGCCCACGCTCGATCTCGTCAGCATCCTCAGGAAGCGCAAGGGTTTCGAGGAGATCCCGTTCCTCTACCTCGGCCCCGCCGACCTCGAGGTCCACACGCAGGTCGTCGAGGAGGGGGTGGACGCTTACATCACGCTGCCCACCCGCCGGCCCGTGGTCAGGGCGCACCTCGCCAACCTCCTCGAGCGCCGTCGGGCCGAGGGGGCCATGCGCCGGGCCTTCGAGGAGGCGCGCCGCTTCGAACAGGCCTACAAGGAGAGCGAGCGGATGAAGGACGACCTCATCCACATGCTCGTCCACGACCTCAAGAGTCCCATCGCGAGCGTCATGGGGCTGCTGGACTCGAGCCTCGACATGCTCAACGGGCAGGGAGCCGAGGCCGGCATCGAGGAGCTACTGAGCCTGGCGCGCAGCGAGTCGCAGCACCTGCTCAACCTAGCCGCCAACATCCTCGACGTGAGGCGCATGAAGGAAGGGCACATGCCCTACCACCCCGAGACCATCAACAGCTTGACGGAGCTCGCCAAGTCGGCGCTCGGCGACGTCAGCGGCGGCCCGCGAGACCGTAACTTCGGCTTCCTGGTGCGTCCTGAGGCCGAGAAGATCGTCGGGGACCCCAACCTACTGCGCCGCGTGATCGCGAACCTCATGGCCAACGCCATCAAGCACACGCGCCGGGGCGGCTACATCGATTTCCGCGCCTGGAGCAAGGACGGCAACGTCGTCCTGAGCGTCCGCGACGACGGCGAGGGCATCCCGGAGAGCGATCACAAGCGCATCTTCAACGCCTTCGAGCAGTCGAGGCACACCATCCACGACCGGTACGACACGGGCATGGGCCTGACGTTCTGCAAGCTCGCCGTCGAGAAGCACGGCGGCCGGATCTGGGTCGAATCCAAGGTGGGCCGGGGGAGCACCTTCTACTTCACACTGCCCGACACGGTGCCCAGCGTGGTGGCAGCGGGCGCGTGAGGCGAGGGGAGGCCGCGGCCGGACGGGAGGCCGCGGCCAAGCGAGGGGCCGCGGC